>DAOUVM010000107.1 GCA_030667645.1 Ardenticatenales bacterium
GTCAGGCCTTCTCTCTTGAGGCCGGTGACATAGTGGTACATGGCGTGGCGCAGATCGGGGGGAGTTGCCGACAGACGGCGAAAGTTGGAAACAGAGTCCACCAGCGCACGCCTGACACGTGCTTCCTGAATCATGCTGCTGGCACGCTCCAGTTCGGCCATGGAGGTTTCCGGGTGGATCATCACTATGCGGAGTTTACCGGCGACTTCCAGCGAGCGCAAATCCCAGCCGTAGCCGAGCGCGTCCTTGTAATACTGATCGGGATGCTCATCGAATGTGAAAACCAAACCCGCCTGGTCATAGAGAGTGATGCCGTTGTAGATGAACTGGAGGCCCAAGGTGGTCTTGCCCGTTCCTGGAGCGCCCTCGACCAGGTTGGCCGTCTCCGGTAAAAAGCCACCTGCCAACATGGCGTCCAACTCTTGAATGCCGGTCTCTACGCGCTCGTTCGTCATGGTTCAGCACCTCAAAATTCTAATGTCTCCGCCTTTTTCTGCGGGGCCGTCTGACCGGGTCCGCTTCCCTGGCTGCGGCCGAACCCAGGCTCCCAGGGTCTTTGCGCATGCAGCAATTCTTGTACTTTTTGCCGCTGCCGCACGGGCAGGGCTCATTTCTTCCCACGGCCTGCTTTGCTCTCCGGACGGTTCGCTTCCGGGTTGCCGCTCCATCCAGGTTGGTGGACAATTGGCGACTCGGCTGCGGGGCAGCCACCATTCGGAATTGAATCGGCCGCAATGCCTGATTCACTACATCTTGTCGAACCTGTGTCAGAAGAGCGCTATACATCTCGTGGCCCTCTTTTCGAAACGCCACCAGCGGGTCTTGCTGTGCATAGGCTCTCAAGCCGATTCCCTCGCGCAGGATGTCCAGGTCGGTCAAATGGCGAATCCAGAGCCCATCAACGACCCGCAAAAGTATGGATCGGTCGCGGCGATAGGTGAGCGCGCTGCCCATGGCCGCCTGAACCCTCTCCCTGTCTTCACGACCTAGGCTGGCAGCCGGACCCAGCTCCAGCAGGGTCCAGGTGGAGGCAGGTAGTCGTTCCTGTAGCTCGCGGCACAACAAGGAGAACATGCCCGGCGGGGATTCCGCTGCTGCCAACTGGCCCAGCCGGCGGGTGTCCTTGCGCAGTTGGCGCATCACATCCTGCCCGATGCGCTCCCGGCTCTGGTTGTATGCCTCGGCAGCGCGCAGGCGCAACTGCTCTGATATCTCGTCGCGCTCAAGTTCGGCCCAATCATCCGTCCAGGTCACCGCGGCCAGGTCCAGCGGTAGAAATGCGCGGACTGCCTGAAATAGACCATCGAGATCCCAGTCCTCGGAGAAACCTTGTGTGTGCCCGGCGACCAACTCCTCAATCTGGGCGTCAGCCATTTCCAGCAGGATATCACCCAGATCATCCAGCTCAAGGACTCGCCGACGCTGTTCGTAGATGACCCTCCGTTGCTCGTTGACTACCTCATCAAACTCCAACACCCGCTTGCGGATGTCGAAATTGTACCCTTCTACTCGGGTCTGAGCCTGCTCGATCGATTTGCTGATCAAGCCATGCTCAATGGGCAGATCGTCCATTCCCACTCGATCCATCCACCCCTTGAGTCGTTCGCCGCCAAATCGCCGCATCAGGTCATCTTCCAGAGAGAGGAAAAAGCGTGATGAACCGGGGTCCCCCTGCCGGCCGGCGCGACCGCGCAACTGATTGTCAATCCGACGTGCTTCGTGCCGCTCGGTGCCGATCACATGCAATCCACCCTGTTCCCAGACACGCTGACGATCGACCCGTTGCTCTGATTCCGCCTCTGCCAAAGCTTGTTCCCACGCTTCCGGGGTTGCCTCAGTGATCTCAATCCCCTGCCCGCGCAGCTTTTCCCGTGCCAGGCCCTCGGGGTTCCCGCCCAATAGAATATCCACGCCCCGGCCTGCCATGTTTGTCGCAATCGTCACCGCTCCCGGCTTGCCTGCCTGAGCAATGACGACCGCCTCTCGCTCGTGCTGCTTGGCATTCAACACATTGTGTGGAACACCCTTTCGCTCAAGTTGCCGAGCTAGCCGCTCGGACGTTTCAATAGCCACCGTGCCAACCAGCACCGGCCGGCCCATCTCGTGCATGGCAGCGATCTCATCCACCGCCTTGCTGAACTTGAGTTCCTGATCCATGTAGATCACATCGGGATAGTCAACCCGCTGATAATAGCAACTGTCACCATCCGGCGAATGATACGTCACCACATCCACCGAGTCCCGACGCTCCTTGGCGGTGGTCAGCTCTCCGATCTGGGCCCGATATGCCACATTGGTTGGTAACACCGTCACATCGAGAGAGTATATCTCCTCAAACTCTTCCCCTTCAGTCGCCGCCGTGCCCGTCATCCCGGCCAGCTTTTCATACATGCGGAAAAAGTTCTGGTAGGTGATCGTGGCGTGGGTCAGGTTCTCTCGCTGAACGGCAACCCCCTCTTTGGCCTCAATGGCCTGATGAAGCCCCTCTGAGTAACGCCGTCCGTACATCATCCGACCGGTGAATTCGTCGACAATGATGATCTCCCCGTTCTGAACCACGTACTCCTTGTCCAACTTGAACGCCACATTGGCGCGCAATGCGTTGTCCAGATACGGAAGCAATTCAGCGTGATCCGGTCCATAGAGATTTTCCACGCCGATGGTGGACTGGACTCCTTCAATCCCCGCCTCGGTCAGAAAGACGTTGCGAGTTCGCAGCTCATAGACATAATCACCATCCGGGCTCTCGGCCTCGATACTCTTTTCGCTGCTGGGCTTGAGCGGGCGGACGATTCGCGCGAACTTTTGATAGAGGGGCGACGCTTCTTCCGCAGGACCGGAGATGATGAGCGGGGTGCGGGCTTCGTCGATCAGGATATTGTCAATCTCGTCGACTATGGCATAGTGCAGCTCGCGCTGGACGCATTGAGAGAGATCATACACCATGTTGTCTCGAAGATAATCAAAGCCGAATTCGTGATTGGTGCCATAGGTGAGGTGGGCGACGTAGGCCTCCTGGCGAGTGCAAGGACGCAGGCTCTGGTAGCGTTCGTCATCAGACGAGTACGATGGATCGAACAGGAAAGAACCCCCAGCGGCGGCCGCACGAGATGACTGAATGACGCCCACCGTCAACCCGAGGAGATGATAAATGGGCCCCATCCATTGAGCGCCGACCTTGGAGAGATAGTCGTTGGGTGTGACCAGATGGGCGCCCTTGAGAGAGAGCGCGTTGAGATAGAGCGCAAGGGTAGCGGCCAGCGTTTTTCCCTCACCGGTCTTCATCTCCACTATCGTACCCTGGTGCAAGATGATCCCACCGATGAGCTGCACGTCATAGTGCCTGAGACCGATTGTGCGGCGACCCGCTTCTCGCACGGCCGCAAACGCCTCGGGCAAGAGATCATCCAGTGTTTCACCCTCTCGCAGTCGGTCCAGGAAGATACCCGTCTTGGCGCTCAGGTCGCTGTCAGAAAGCTCACCATAGTCCGACTCTAGCGCATTGATAGCTTCGACGGCCGGCATCAGACGCCGAACATCACGCTCGTTGGCGTCAAAGAGCTTACCTATAACCGCTCGCAGTCCACCCAATTATCGCACCATCCGCGTCAACGACGACAAAAACAGATCGAGTATCACGCCCATCCAAAGTACTTTTTCAACAACTTGGCATTCCTGTGGCCGCAGAGTCCACCTGATTCACCATCCAAAAGAGAAAGCTTGTTCTCAACAAGTGCCATTCTCTCTGCGAACCATTCTATCACCAGCCTGTCACTCGTCAAACATCTCCCTGACGCAGCACCCATGGTGCGCCCGCCGAATCACTTCCCCCTGCCACAGAGCCTCGGCCAGGATCGTCATGTAGCCCTGAATCTGCCGGGCATGATTTCATCCACTCTCATTGCCGTTCACTCCGGCCTTGACCAAGTGATCCACCGCAGTGTACGGATCAATCTCTCGCGCCACCACCCTTGCCAACATGACATCAATCTGCTCGGCCGGCATCTTGTTCAATAGGTCAGCCAACAGAGCCTCCCGCAGCATCATCGCCAGCTCAGCCTCCACCCGGGCTGCCTCGCGTACCTGGAGCTCGCCCGAATCATGCAGGTGGGCGACGTGCGCTCTGATCGCATCAATTACCTCAACAGTTCCCACCCCTTCTATACCTACCGTCAGCAGGATTGGTACCTCCCACCCTGGTCGTGGCGGCCGCATTGCAGAGGGTGGCAACTCTACCGCCGCCTCGTGTCCGGAACCCAGCGGCCGAGAATGGTGTCGCTCTTGCCCGTTGCCGCCGTCGCCCAGCCTCTGCATCATCTCTAGCGCTTTCCGTGTGTTCTCCGCCCCAGGCCGGTCCGCCTTGTTGACGACAAAGATGTCGGCAATCTCCAATATGCCGGCCTTGATGGCCTGAATGTCGTCTCCCATACCGGGAGCTTGAACCACGATAGTGGTGTGGGCAGCCTTGGCAATGTCCACCTCGGCCTGCCCAGCCCCCACGGTCTCTACCAACACGAAATCAAAGCCGGCCGCATCCAGCAGCCTGACCACATCGGCCGTTGCCCGAGCCAGGCCGCCCAGACTCCCCCGGGATGCCATACTGCGAATGAAAACACCCGCGTCGCCGGCCAGGTCACGCATTCGAATCCGGTCGCCCAAGAGAGCGCCGCCAGAGAATGGACTGGTTGGGTCGACCGCAACAACACCAACAGTCTCACCGGCAGCCCGCAACTGCTTGACGATTTCGTTCACCAGCGTGCTCTTGCCACAGCCCGGCGAACCCGTGACGCCGACAATGTGCGCCCGTCCGGTATGGGGGTAGAGCTCCGCCAGGGCAAGTCGAGCCGCCGGATTCGCGTTCTCGACTCGCGTAATCAGCTTTGCCAGTTCGCGCCGCCCCCCCTGCAGGATCCCTTCTGCCAGCCGCTTCGCTCCGGTCGCCTCCTTACTCACCCAACACTGCCTCGCGGATAATCTTGCCAATCAGGATTGTGCTCGTGCCAGGGCCAAACACCGCTGAAACACCCTTCTCCTTCAGGACTGGGATGTCCTCATCCGGTATGATGCCACCCACAAAGACCTTGGCATCACCCATGCCATTGGCCTGTAGGAGTTCAATGACCCGGGGAACCTGTGCCATGTGCGCCCCGGAGAGAATACTCATCCCCACAACATCCACATCCTCCTGCAACGCGGCCTCGGCAATCATCTCCGGCGTCTGGCGCAAACCGGTGTAGATGATCTCCATCCCCGCATCCCGCAAGGCGCGGGCCACAACTTTGGCCCCCCGATCGTGCCCGTCCAATCCCGGCTTGGCAATCAGCACCCGGATCTTTTCTTTCGTCATGTTGCTCCCTCTGTAATGTGCCGCTCTTACCGTTTCACCCAGGCTGCAGAAAAGGTCGAATCGTTGCAGCCCACACCATAGGCTCTCTGGAGCCGATAAGCAGATTATACTCGGTTTTGGGCTCAGGGGAAACTAGCCAAAGAACAATCAAGGCCACGGGTCCAGTCTTCTGCGCCCTACCAACCGTGGCCCGGTTGACAGCGTGGCGGCGGGCCGATTGATTGGCTGGAGCCTGCGAGCCGGCAAGCCCTGATAGACAGGGACTCTTTGCTGTGGTAGAATGCTGCACCGTCAGTCAGTGCGGAACCGGCTGCCCTGCTCATCCAGGCGCACCGGGAACATCGTCGGCGCTGTTTCAGTTGATCTATTCCCTGATGGTTCTCCCCAGACTCATGCGGATATATCTCGATTCGATCGGATGCAAACTCAACCAGAGCGAGATGGAGAGCCTGGCGCGCCAACTGGCCGGACGCGGACACACTCTGGCAAATTCGCCGGCTCAAGCCGACAGATGCATCCTAAATACCTGCTCTGTCACGCGGGAAGCGGAACGGAAATCGCGCCAGGCTGCCCGTCGAATCAAGCGCACCAACCCGGACACGCAATTGCTCCTCACCGGCTGCTATGCCACCCTGTGCCCTGACCGGGCAGCCGCGGTCGAGGGAGTCACCCAGGTAGTGACCAACTCTGAAAAACAGAGTATCCTGGCCATCTTGGACGCGGATCGGCAGGCGCCAGACCGCGAGGCCTGTTGGCGGCTGCCGGGTGGACGAACACGCGCCTTTGTAAAGGTGCAAGACGGATGCGACAATCGGTGCAGCTATTGCATCACCACCATCGCGCGCGGCGAGGGTCGCACCCGGCCGCTCCCCGACGTGGTGGGCGAGATCCAGGCATTGGAATCGGCCGGTTATCAGGAAGTGGTTCTCACCGGAGTCCATGTGGGCAGTTACGGTCGGGACCGTGCGTCGTGGGCCGGGTCGGGTCAAACGCGCCCACCCGACCTGCGCCTCCTCATCCAGAGGATCCTATCGGAGACGAGCATTCCCCGGCTAAGGCTGTCATCGCTGGAGCCCTGGAACCTGGAATTGGACTTGCTGAACCTGTGGCAGAACCCGCGGCTCTGCCGCCAACTACACCTCCCCTTGCAGAGCGGATCAGCCAGCGTTCTGCGCCGCATGGAGCGGCAGATCACGCCGGAAGCGTACCGGCGACTGGCAAAGACCGCCCTGGACGCGATCCCCGACCTGGCCCTCACTACCGATATCATTGTCGGCTTTCCCGGCGAGAGCGATAGCGAGTTCGAAGCTAGTCTCGAATTCGTTCGCCAACTGAGCTTTGCACGGCTGCACGTGTTCGGCTACTCTCGCCGGCCGGGCACCCGCGCCGCTCAGATGGAGGGCCAGCTTTCCCGGGCTCTCATCCGCGAAAAAAGCCAGCAGATGCGGGCGCTAGGCCGCCAGAAGCAAGAGGCTTTTCTGCGCCGTTTCCTCGGCCGGACCATGAAAGTACTTTGGGAGTCGGAGGTCAGCGACAACGGGAGCCGCGGATTAGGGCGCAATCTGTGGCGCGGCCACACCGGTAACTATATTCAGGTGACGGCCGACGCCGGGGGGGGGCGCCTGTGGAATTCAGTCACCCCTACCCTGCTCACCGGCCTGCGGTCGGGGGGTATGTGGGGAATCTTGAAACCCGAAACATGAAACGCCAGAGCGTTTCTCCGCTCGGTTTGCGGTTCGATCCCGCGTTTGCCAACACATTCTCCCAGATTGAATCATACAACAAGCACCACTACCGGCCGAATAGCTACCTTCACAAGTGGTGGGCACGGCGCTATGGCAGCACACTCCGCCTGATCCTCAAAGCCCTGGTAGAGGATCCAGATCGGCACGACTACTATGCACCGGGAGGGTTGGAGGGAAAAGTTATCCTTGACCCGATGATGGGAGGCGGCACGACTCTGCACGAAGCGATCCGCTTGGGAGCCAATGTGATTGGCGCCGATCTGGACCCCATCCCGGTGCTCCAGACCCGGGCCACTCTGACCGAGTTTCCGTTGGAGCAGTTGGAAGCCGCTTTTGAAAACCTCTACCGCGAGCTGTGCAGGGAGCTTGCTCCTCTCTTCCGCACTTCCTGCTCCACCTGCGAGCAGCCAACCGGAATCCGGTTCACCCTGTACGGGGTTCGTCGTGCGTGCGAGTGCGGACCGGCCCTATTGGTTGATTCGGTTGACCTTCGGACCGAGTCGGACGGCCGGGTGATCCGCCTCTGTCCGCGCTGCCGTCGCATCTCGCGAAACAGTGACCCGTGCCGGTGTGAGTCGGGCGAGGCCGGGATGACTATTGTGGAAAAGAGCGCCAGGGAATGCTCATCCTGTGGCGAAAGGTATCGGGAAGAAACACAAACGCCATACTGGGCACGCTTTGAGCCGCTCGCGATCGTCGGTGAATGCCCCGCCCATGGGCTCTTTTTCAGA
>DAOUVM010000237.1 GCA_030667645.1 Ardenticatenales bacterium
AATGTCGACCTGGTTCTAGTCAACGGCCGCCTGGTCGTCAGTCATGGGCGGGTTTCCACGCTGGAAATGGGTCCCATCATCGAGCGACACAACTCCATCGCTCGACGACTAGCAGGTTGAGAGGGAGCCGCAGAACCCCTAGTCCGCGGGCGGCCGGGCCACCCCACCGCCCACAGGGTGCTTGTGCCCAGGCTTGGCATGCGCTACCGCCTGCGGTATTCTTTGAACAACACAGTCATAGATCATAGAGGGTGCTGCAAAGGGGAATGCGGCTACGGGAGAGAGAGGCAGCAACGAAACTACTGAGGGCACCGCGCCTCGCAAGCAATTCTACGCTCTCAGTACTCGTTCAATAGCAACCTGGCGATTTTGTGACCGCTCTACCCGTGAATCACTATTGAAGACGGGAAGTTATTTCTTGGCAAGTGCTCAGCACATACCTATCGCCGACAAAGGAGGCCGCAGATGGAACTGGAACAACTGATAAGAGTGGCCCGTGGGGACATGCTGGCCGACCTGGTGCTCACCAATTGCAGGCTTGTCAACGTCTACAGTGGCGAGATAGCCGAGACCCAGGTCGCCATAGCCGGGAACAGGATTGCCGGAATCGGGCCAGGCTACCGGTCCAAAGAGACATTGGACCTGAGCGGCCGCTATCTCTGCCCCGGTTTCATCAATGCTCACGTCCATGTCGAGTCATCCATGGTCACGCCAATCGAGTACGCGCGCGCCGTCGTCCCCCGGGGCACCACTACAGCCGTAAGCGACCCCCATGAGATCGCCAATGTCTGCGGTCTGGCAGGAATCCACTATATGCTGGACGCCGCCCAGCACGCGCCGATGACGATCCTGGCCAACGCCTCATCCTGTGTGCCCGCCACCCACATGAGTACCGGCGGTGCGCGCCTCGCCGCTGAGGACCTGATCGCTTTGCGCGACGACCCTCGCATTATCGGCCTAGCGGAGATGATGAATTTCCCGGGAGTCGTCATGGCCATTCCCGATGTCCTGGCCAAGGTCAAAGCATTTGCCGGCCGGCCGATCGACGGCCACGCGCCGGGCCTCAGTGGACAACAGCTAAACGCATACGTTGCAGCGGGCATAGGTTCTGATCACGAATGCATTTCTGTGCCAGAGGCCAGGGAAAAGCTTGGGCTGGGAATGTACCTGCTGATCCGCGAGGGTACCACCGCCCACAATCTCGCCGGGTTGCTGCCCGCTGTTTCCCCGTCCAACGCCCGCCGTTGCTGCTTCTGCACCGATGATCGCCACCCGGCCGATCTGCTGGACGAGGGTGATGTAGACGTTCTGGTGCGCGGAGCCATTGCCGGCGGGCTTGATCCGATCACCGCCATTCGGATGGCTACCCTCAACACGGCCGAGTGGTTCCGCCTCTGGGACCGGGGTGGCATTGCTCCTGGCAAGCGGGCCGATATGATCGCCTTTCGCGATTTGAACGACCTGCGGGCCGAGTTGGTCTTTGTCGGCGGCCGGCTGGTGGCCCGGAACCAGGCCATGTTAGTCGAGCAAGAGCCGGTTTCCGTAGACGAGAGCGCCGTGCGGAACACCGTGCGGGTGGATTGGGACACCGTGAGTCTGCAGGTGGCTGCCGGCAACGCCACTTCCCACATGCGCGTCATCGGCGCCATCGGTGATCAGGTCATCACAGAGCACCTGATCATGGAACCCACTCTGTGTGGTGGAGAAGCGGTCGCCGATCCGGGACGCGATCTGCTCAAGATGGCGGTTATTGAGCGGCACCACGGCGCCGGCAAGGTGGGGTTGGGCTTTGTCAAAGGGATTGGGCTGCAGCGCGGCGCCATCGCGACCACCGTCGGACATGACCACCACAACCTGATCGTGATCGGAGCGGATGACGTGTCCATGCTGACGGCCGCCAAGGCGGTCGCGCGGATAGGTGGGGGCGAGGCTGTGGCGGTCGGGGAGGAACTCTTGCAGACCCTGGCTCTTCCCATTGCCGGGCTGATGAGCGATCGGCCGCTGGAAGAGGTCCGCACCCTGCAGAACACGATGCTCACAAAGGCGGCCGAACTCGGCTGCCCGTTGCACGATCCCTTTATGACCATCAGCTTTCTTGCGCTGGAGGTGATCCCATCCCTCAAACTCACTGACCAGGGACTTGTGGACGTGGACCAGTTCGAGTTGGTGGATCTGTGGGTTGGGGGAAGGTGAACCGCGTCGCTCGTTCAGGGCTCGGCTACCAGAGGGCGTATAATGCCGCCCCTACGGCTGCCACCGCCAGGATGGAGGGAAGCAACATCCGGTAGTTTGGACCCCATTCGGCCTGGTAATATTCGCGGGTAAGAGAGAAACAGAGGTGAAGGGGGGAAAGCATGACCCCCAAGAACCCCCCCGTGTAGGCGAGCGCCACAGCACCCATATTCAGCCCCCCGGCCACGAGCAGGGGCATGATCACTGGGAAGCTGACCCCAAAAGCCCCCGCCGCCAGCCCGGTGAGCAGCCCCGCCAGCATGGGAATGAAGAACAGAATCAGCGGCGTTGGCACCCCGGCGGCTGTCAGCGCCGTGGGAATCGAACTCACCGCGCCAGTGGACCCCAACACCTGACGAAAGAGCATCACGGCCATTATTAGCAGCACCGGCCTGAGTGAGACACCTTGACGCAATACCTGCCATGTCCGAGTTGGTCCCAGGCGGTGGGCAAGCAACAGTAACCCAATGGTCGCCAGCAGACTGAGGATCAGGTCAACATGCAGTGCAACGGAGAGAATGATCACCAATACAATCGGCCAGATGCTCTCCACCAGCAATCTCAGGTTTCCGTTCCGATCGAGCGGATTGGGCATCGGCCTTGCCACGCGCCGTATCGGCAGCAGACCCACCAGAATGCCGACGATGATTGCCATCGCTGTCAGCGGCCACTGGCTCAGAGTCAACGCTCGCGGGTCTATGTCCAGCAGCGCGGCTGCCAGGATCAGTGACGGATAAGTGGGCAGAATCCACTCCCACACGTGCCGGAACCAATAGTTAACAAACGTCCTCCGCTCCCCATCAACCTGCAAGCTGTTCCCTACCTCATCCACCATCGGTGCGGAAAAGATGGCGCCACCCACCATTGGGAGCAGGCCGATCAGAGCCGGGATGACAGCCATGGTCACGCGGCCATCGGGCAGCAGCCTCTCCAGCGAGCGCACCAGCCCGTCGAGTTTGGCCGTTGCCTTGAGGATGGCCCCCAGGCTGAGGATGAGCGTCACGGCCGCCACCAACCGCAACGTGATCGGGTCCCTGATCGTATCAATTCCAGCCTCAAGGAGCCCGGCCGGTGTCAGACCAAATAGCAGCCCTATGGCAGCCGAGGCGAGCAGCAGGACGGTTCCCAGATTCCACCTGCGCCACAGCAAGAGCAGGATGCCGGCCAATACGGCCAAGAGCCTAACCAGGTCCAACACTCAGATACCTACCTTCCCCACCATCCTGGACCGAGAGAAACAACTCATCCGGCAACCAGCTTCACCCAGACATTGCGGCTGCGAGGGCCATCAAACTCGGCGAGGTAAATCCCCTGCCAACGGCCGAGCTGCAATTGGCCGCCCTCTACAAACACCAGCCCACTCGCCCCCACCATCGAAGCCTTGATATGGGCTGGCGAGTTCCCCTCGCGGTGCCGGTGGCGCGGATCGACCGGGGCAAGGTCCGCCAGAGTGAGTAGGATATCCTGCTGAACATCCGAATCCCAGTTCTCATTGAGGGTCACGCCGGCGGTGGTATGGGGAATGAAAAGGGCGCAGAGCCCGTCATCCACACCACTTTGACGGACGGCCTGTTGCACTTGATGGGTGATGTCCTTCAGTTCAGATTGAGCGCGGGTTTGAACAGTGAGAGTTATCATAGTCTGTCCTTTCACTTAAGCGGCGGGGGTGTGAGCGCGGCGGTACGATCCGGACTGAGTGGAACCAACGTCTGTGTGATGCTCCGCCCGCGCCGGCCGATTCTATCAGGCTCTGGCCAGCAGAGAAATCACTCAGGCCTGATCGCACAGGGCCGATGCTTCACCGGCGGATACGTCTCGGCCCAGCGCGATCGGGCCGTCGTTACTCCCTGTCCTGGGCCTGTTTCCTTTGGCGCCTGCGCCGCAATCGAATCACCAAAAAGACGGGCACCCCAAGAACAAGGGCGACCGGCAGCAGGAAAAGAGCCAGGAAAATGAGCACATCGGCCAGCAGTTGCAGCGTGTTGATGAGCAACTGGATGGCATCCCGGGCCGTTCCCTCCGGTCTCCAGCCGCCCACGGTGACCGGCTGGGCCAACTCATCAGGGATCATGTCGATGCTCACCAGAGACTGACGGGCCGAGCTCTCCAGGTATTTCATCCTTCCGGTGATGCGTTCAATCTCTCCTTCCAGTTGCCCAAGTTCCCGGTTCACGTCCAGTGCTTCTTCTACCGTCCTGGACTCGTCCAGAAAGGAGCGAACCCGGTCGGCTGTGGCTTCCAGGTTAGTCAACTGGGCCTGGAGATCCACGTACTCTTCGGTCACATCTTGTCCCGAGATCGATTCGTTGGTTACCTCGCTCACCAGGGCCCGCACATCACTCAGAAAGGAATCCAACTGGTCAAACGGAACCCGCACGCTGATGTTGCCCCGTTTCACCCCCTCGTATTCCCAGATGTTAGAACTGACAGTCCACCCTTCCACCCCTTTCACCAGTTGTTCTATCTCCGCCATACTCTCCACAGTGTCGTCTACCACCACCGATAGGTCAGCGTTGCGGATAATGAGTCGTTCTTGCGATTGGGTCGCCGGCTCAAATATCCTCAACTCCTCATCATAGTCGCTTCCCGCGTACGCCTCACTGTACTCGGCGACAAT
>DAOUVM010000197.1 GCA_030667645.1 Ardenticatenales bacterium
CGAAGCGTCCTCGCCAGTCCCATCGACCACAGCCCGGCGCATTCCCTCCTGGACCAGCGCGAGGTTCTGCGGCGAGACATCCAGCCAGCGAATAACCTCCGGCTCAAAGATCAGATCCATTTCCTCTTTGGTTTGTGGAGGCGGCAGGGGGTTCCCAAGCTCGTCAGTGACCACCGAGACATCGAACCCGCTCTCGGTGTCCTGTACGCGGACAATGTGGCCAGCCGAATTGGTATAGTGATGCACAATCTGGGGACGGTATAGCGCACCCCCGCTGGCAACGACCGCGGCCATGTTCAAGACCTGGAGCGGCGTGGCGGTCACAAAGCCCTGCCCCGTTGCCATGTTGTACGTATCGCCAGTAGACCAGCTTTCGCCATAAGTGAGACGCTTCCAACTCGCCGTTGGTACGTGACCACTGGCTTCTCCATAGAGTTCGATCCCAGTCGGGGAGCCAAAGCCAAACTGCTCCGAATACTGGGCTAGCCGGTCCTCACCCAACCCCACCAAGTTCTGATCCGGGAAACCACCGCCAATCTTATAGAAGAAGATGTTGCACGATTGAGCCAGGCCTTCCAAGATATTGAGCGGGCCATGACCTTCTCTGAACCAGCAGTAGAACGGCTGGGCCTGCCCCGGGTCGTTAGGAGCATACTTGTTCTTCAGGTAAACGATTCCCTCGCCGACAATGCGAGTGTTCTGGGTGATGATGCCCTCTTCCAGGGCTCCCGCGGCGGTGACCAGTTTGAAGGTGGAACCGGGAGGATATTGTCCTGAAATCGCATGGTTGACCAAAGGGTGGTAGATGTTCTCTATCAGTGATTGATAGTAATCCAGATCGATCCGACTGGCAAACCGATTGTTGTCATAGGTAGGGATGCTTGCCATCGCCAGGATTTCTCCGCTGCGAGGGTCCATTGCTACCACAACCCCCTGCTCCAGATGGATGTCCCAATCCCGCTCGATCGCAGCCAGGGTACTCGTCAACGCCCGCGTGGCGGCGCTCTGGAGCTGGGTGTCGATAGCCAGGTGGACATTCAGGCCAGGGATCGGCTCCAGTGGTTGGCCGACGGTACGCAGCGGCTTTCCTGCCACGTTCACCTCGATCCTTCGTTCGCCTTTCGTGCCACTCAGTTCTGCCTCCATCGCGGCTTCGATGCCAGAGTATCCAACCCGATCGGTTTTGGAATAACCCGCATCCAGGTACTGTTCGTTGGGCAGCGGCCCCATATACCCTACCAGGTGAGTGGTCAGAGGGCCGGTAGGGTATTCGCGCACGGGGGCAACCTGGATCTCCACGCCCGGGAGCCAGGGGCGGAGTTCCTCGATCATCTGGGCCACCTCTCGATCGATCAGCGCCTTGATGAGGGCTGGCTGATACGGCTCAAAGGTGGTGGCGCCTGCGACGATCTCGCTGATGCCCTGGTTTTCAACTGGCACCAGGAATGACGGAGACGGCTCGCTCATGTCGTGAACGCCAATCGATTGGTAGAGCAGTTTGCTGCTGGGCGATGGCTCCATGGTGATGGTGGTTGTTACCGGTACTCTGATTAGCTCTGATAGCAGGGTGAAGACTTGCCAGGCCTCGTCTTCGTCGTCCGGTACGTAAGCGGGAACGATGACGACGTTATAGCTCGGCACATTGCGCACCAGAGGAACTGCATTCCGGTCGTAGATAATGCCTCGCGGCGCGCCGGTGCGAATGGTGCGGAAGCGGTTCGAATCGGCCAGCGTTCTGTATTCGGTCCCCTGTACAGTCTGCAGATAAGCGATCCGCAGCCCAAAGATGGCAAAAGTGGCAATGATTACGAGAGAGAACGACAGGAGCCGGCCGGATCCCCGCCTCGGCGGAGACAGCAACGTGTCGGTGGAATCCAGCATCTCGCCAAGTGGTTCGATCATCCCATGTCCTGTGATTCGTTATCGGCCGAGCCGCATTTGTGATCCATGGACCAGGCGCGCCAGCCGCGAGACACCCAAGTAGACAACGGGTATCAAGGCCAGGTGCAGGGCGGTTGACGGGACAGCCACTTCTACGATCCCCGTATGCCAGCTCACCGGTAGCCCGATAGCCTTGAACAGCGCAAGATGGATTATCTGATAGAGTCCGATGGCGAGCAACGAGATAAGTGCTGGCAACAGGATATTGTGCCGAAAGACGCGGGCCCTGGCTATCCCTACTATCAGGGCTGCCACCAAGAGCGGCGGTGGTGAGATGCCAAGCGGGGCGCCGGTGGCCAGATCAATGGCCAGTCCGCCAATCATGGCCCAAACCATCCCCTCATTCGGGCCGCGTTGGAAGCTCCAGGCCACTATTGTGAGCAGCGTCAGGTTTGGAACGATGGTCAGGATAGGGATGCGGGGGAGAACGGAGGACTGGAGAAAAGCCAACGACAGCAAAAGGGGAACGCCAACATAGAGGCTCGTGGCGTATTCTCTTGCTGAATAGACGCGCTCACCGGCCATGGGATCCTACGGACTATTATCCTCCGTGGTCAGATTTGCTGGCTCAAAGCTGGTGATGACCAAGACGATCTCCAGCCGGTCAAAGTCGACAGCGGGGCGCACCCGGGCCTCTTGGAACAACTGCGAGGCGGATTGCTCAACCTGGATTACTCGGCCGATCACCAGATCGGGAGGCAGGTAGCCTCCCAACCCGGACGTCATTACCAGTTCATTCTCGCTGACTGGAACGTCTTGCTTGATCCACTTGATGGTCAGATCTGCAGTGAGTTGACCCTGTACCGTGCCGTCGGCGCGCGAGGCTCCCAGCCGAGCGCTGATTGAGCTGTCGGCATCGGTGAGCAGTTGAACCTGGGCGGAATGAGGAGATACGGCAATGACGCGTCCAACCAGTCCGCGTTCTGTCTCCACCGGCATTCCGGGCTCGATACCGTCTAGCTCGCCCTTGCCGATCTTTAGTCTATGCACAAAGTTGCTGGTGTCCCAGCCGATAACATCGACTGCTACTCGTTGGTGCTCGGGGGTCTGCCTGGCATAGTCCAGCAACGAGGACAACCAGGAATGCTCGGCATATATCTCGGTCAACTCTTCGTTTTGCCGTTCCAACCTGGCTATTTGCATTCGGAGTTGTTCGTTTTCTGCTTGCAGGGCGGCAACATCACCCGGGATGGACAGGGTAGATTCGAGGCCGCCCAGCCGGTCTGAAATCCAACTCTGGGCGGCGGAGAAGGGGATCTGAAGATAGCCGACTGCAGTGGACAGATGGCCGGTGGTGTGCAGGACCAGCAAGATGAGGCAGATGGCAACAAAAATGAGAAACAGCCGCCAGCGGATCCTTTCGGATGAATGGCTGGCCATGTTCATGGAGAGTTCCCCTCAGTTGGTCGGCGGGACTTGAGGAGTGGAGCTAGTGATGGGTGCTGCCGCGATGTAGCCCTACCAGAACACTGTGTAGCGATTGGTAATCCTCCAAGATTCTGGCGGCACCGCGCGCGACACAGGTGAGCGAGTCCTCGGCGACCCAGACGTGCATCTTGATTTCGTCTGCCAGCCGGTTCGCCAACCCTTGGAGCTGGGCACCTCCTCCGGCCAGCGCGACGCCGATCTCCATCAGGTCCGCGATCAGTTCGGGAGGCGTCTCGTCGAGCGCATCCTTGATGGTGTCTATGATGATGTTGACAGATGAAGTCAGCGCCTCACGAATCTCGATGCTGCTGAGGTCAATCTCCTGCGGCAAACCGGTGATCAGGTTTCGGCCGCGGACCGACAGAGTCAGTTCTTCCTCCAGAGGATGAGCGGAGCCGATTCTCTTCTTGATTCGTTCCGCCATTCGTTCCCCAATCAGCAGATTGTATTTGCCACGCGTGTAGGCCATGATGTCGTCATCCATCTCGTCGCCCGCAACGCGAACAGAGCGGCTGATGACTATGCCGCCCATGGCAAAGATAGCTACCTCGGTGGTTCCGCCGCCGATGTCAACCACCATACTTCCCCGAGACTCGGCGATCGGGAGACCAGCGCCGATCGCTGCTGCCATCGGTTCCTCAATCAGATAGACCTCGCGGGCCCCGGCCGAGAGAGCAGCGTCGTAGACCGCTCGTTTCTCCACTTCGGTGACGCCGCTGGGGATGCCAATGACGACTCGAGGGCGTGGAAAAGGGATGATGCTCTGGTCATGTACCTTGTCGATAAAGTACCTGAGCATTGCTTCGGTGATCTCGAACTCTGAGATCACCCCATCTCGTAGCGGGCGAATGGCCACAATATGGGCTGGTGTGCGGCCGACCATCTCTCGCGCCTCGGCGCCGACGGCGAGCGGCTCTCGGGTTCGCTTGTTGATGGCAACCCAGGATGGTTCGTTGATGACGATCCCTTTGTTGCGCACCGCGACCAGCGTATTCGCCGTGCCCAAGTCTATGCCGATGTCCAGTGAAAAGAGTCCCAGAAATGCGTTGAGCGGATTGAACAAGCCTTGTACTCCTGCTCTACAACCTGAATGACCCGCCCGGGACACAGCGTGCCCCGTCGAGTCACTCTCGCGGCAGCATTATACCATAAGGAGTGAGTGCGGCAAGGCAACTGCCGGAGGGTGCGGTACAGCCCGTCGACAGATCAAAGGAGCGCGCTCTAGTTTTCCTTCTACAGCGCGGAATTGCACGGGAAACGGCGTCTGGTCGGTTTTTCGACCCTCTCCCATCACTGGTGAGGCGCACCTGCCTGGTGCAGAGTGTGTCACCGAGGTCAGGCGGCGAGCAGAGGTTCGAACCCCGGCACGGCCAAGGGGGATCCGTGCGAGAACGAGCAGAGGGTGCCATTCCGGAGGGCGGCGATCGGAGCAGCTCAGAAGCTTCTGGCCTGATCCGATCCTGGCCCCAACGGACGAGCCCCTCCATGCTGCCGCACCCATTGCTTCACCAGAGACTCACAACCAGCAGGATCGCTGGCCATCTGCTCCGTCGTCAAGCGCAGGGCGGACGTTGGGCCTGACTGGTCGCCCACCACGACCGAGGCCATGCCTGCCACACAGGGGATGGCCAAGTCTACGTTGTATTCCGCCCCGGCCTCGTGGATCTGGTATCTACGCTCGGGGAGAATTCCTGCCTCACGGAGGGCATAGTAGAGCCGATCAACGTAGGGCGCCCCTTCTACAAGCAGGTCGTTGATCTCGGTTGCATCCATGAACCGGTCCCAGGTAGTGTGAATGAAGCTAATCCGGCGCCATCGCAGGCTGACGATGGGGCGTTCCAGTTGCTGCAGCGGCCCCAACTGTATCTTGAAATAGACCTCCTCGGCGCGCGGGTGATCGGCTTCGTCTGGCAATAGTTCACGGCGACGGGCAAGTTCATGCCCCAAGTGCCGGGCAAAGTAATGGATCGCCCACTTTTGGGCGCCAAAGGCTCGGTTGAAATAGAATGCCACATACTCGGAGTGTACTCCCTTTGGCACTCGTTTCTGCGGGATGCGATACCAGCCTTCATCACGAGCGATAGCGAAATCGCGGGGCGAGATTGTTACGGCCACTAG
>DAOUVM010000140.1 GCA_030667645.1 Ardenticatenales bacterium
CGATGCCCTGCCCTGCCCAATATGGCCGGTGTAGAGGGTGCCGTCCAGGTCAAAGATCGCTGCAATCATCCTGTTCGTCTTCTCATCAACCGGAGCCGGGGAACGATGTCACGATATCCCGATAGAACCCCTGCTCGAGTTCGGCGATACCGGCCAGGATGAGTGCCGCCGGCTCGAACCCGGCCGGGGAGTCGCTCTCGCTGACTCCCTTCAAGTGTTCGCTCAGATCGCTCCAGAGGGCGGCGATCTCCCGCATTCGGCCGGCGGCGCCCATCCCGATCAGAGCCGGGAGCAGCGGGCTTACCTCATCCAAATAGTCGGCGTACATGAGGCGGAACCCGCCTCCACCGGTCCCTCGACGTTCGATGATCTGATAGCTAAAACGGGCGCACCAGCGCCAGTCCTCGGCCTGGTTCCAGCGGGCCAATTCGGCGGTGGCCTGCCGCATCCCAGAGATACCCATGTTCTCGGCCGGGGGTTCCAGCATGGCTCGTGCGTTGGCGATCAGGGCTCGCTGCGCAGCCCTGGCCAGGTCGGGTGACTCGAAAGGTAGAATCTCGCGCCAGTTATTGCGGACGGGTATAGGGGGCAGGGGAGAGTTCATGGCCGCCGCCAGGTCGTCCAGTGGCACCGGCATCAACTCGGCAAAGTGTGTGTCGGCAACGAGCGCAGCACCCTCCGAATAGCCGACCAGCGCCACACCGTGGCCGGGAAAATGGGTGCTCTTGCCATAGTGGGGCAGGTAATAGAGGTCGGTGAGTAGGAGGATCGGTACACCTCGATCGAGCCAGGTGCGCATGTCGGCCCAGGGAAAGTTCCCGCTGCTGTGCCACTCGAAGGGCAGCCTCAGGTTCCGGAAAAAGTTGTGCTCCAGAGCCAGTGCGCGGGTGCCGAACGCTCGGCTGGGGGAGGAACGCGAATCCTCAAAGTAGATGCAACCCAGCCCCGAGCCCAGGCCAAAACAGAGTGATTCGCTCATGTCGTGGCCGTGGTAGCGAATGACGTTGGCCAGGGCGGTGGACCCGCAGTGCTTGCCCGGGCGATGCTCAAAGCCGGGGAGCAGCCAAGTCATTCCTGTTGTGTCTGTCATGTATTCTCCCTTTCCGTGACATTATTCTCTCGACCGCGCCGACCCGCGGCCGGAAATCATTTGCGCGGCAGACCTGTCGATCAAGCAGTTCGTCTCTAGTCACCCGGGCCCGCTGCTCGTCCGGGCGTCCGCTCTGCATGCACGTCGCTAGGCGCTCTCCCAGCTCGTCTGCCATTGGTGATTTCAGGGTTTTCTCCGTCGCTCCGGTTCAGCGGTGCCTGGAGCTCAATATTTCGTCTGCGGGTGCTCAACTCGCCAGCCCGGTATCCGTATCATGGCGCTGCTTGTTGGTTCCCATCGTACTTGACCCTATACCCTCGAGTACCCGCAGCGCCCGCAGCGTGACCCACTTGCTGGGCTGACCTTTCTTCTCGACATCGGCCCACATCTTGCCGTGGTAGCCATACTCTAGTTTCCAGCGCCCGTCCTCGTCCTGTTTGGACAACACCAAATCAACCGCCTGGGCCAGACGCGGGTCGCCGCCGCAGCCAGCTTCGATCAATGCCTCGAGGTTGAGCAGCACGTCAGTGACATAGCCCAGCGGATAACCGAATTTGAACCAACTGGAATTGATGCGCTCGTGGTGGGGATAGTCGGCGCGGGCAATATCGTAGCAAAGGAGGAACTCGGTGCAGGCATCTGTGGCCGCCTCTACTGCCGGGGTGCGTCCGTCGCCGGGCACACGATTCAGGGCCCACAGGGCGCGCACCGCGCCCCAGGCGCAAGGGAGGCCATAGTTCGCGGAGCAAACGAATCCGGGGGCCTGGACGCCCCCCCTGTAGTATCGGCCATAATCGTCGCCAGTGATGGACCGGGCCAGCTTGTCAATCGCCCGGCCCAACCGCTGGTCCCCCCAGTGGCCCAGCTCCAAAAACGCCCGTACCATGTTGCCCCACAGGCAGTGTATGGCCTGGCCGGGGTGGCCGTTGACGGAAAAGGACCCGTTCTCCGTCTGGGCATGGTCAAAGGCGTACTCGACGGCGTTTTGCATCCGATCATCCTGCCCGTCGGCCCCAAGCTGCGCCAGGAAGATGATTTGCCACAGGGTGCCTCTGTACTTGGGGGAATAGCCTGGACCGGGTTTGACCCAGTAGCCATCCACGTGTTGGGCCTCCAGAGCCGGGGGGACCGGACCGGCGCGCATCACCGCGGCCTGTGCATCGATGAGATCGGGGTCGTCAGGGGAGCGGTTCAAGAGATCCCGCAAGGCGAAATACCGAACACCAGGATTGTCCTCGTCCGGCTCCAACAGCCATGGAAGGGGGCCTGCCTTTAGCTGGGCTCTCCAGTCGCTCATGTCCATATCCTCCGCCCGATCTCGATGGTAGCTTGATTGGGTTGCCCGGCATCGGGTGGTTATTTGCCCTGCATCAGAGATGCATCTAGCCGCCGTAGCGTCCGGTGCGCGAGCAGCGTCAACCAGAACGACGGGCTGCGTTTCTGCCCGAAATCCCATTCTTTCCAGGCTCTCCAGACAGATTCGGCCGTGAAGCGGCCCTGCCCGTCCATTTTTGATCTGACAATGGCCCCCATCTCTTCCAGGCGGGCATCCTGCCGCAGCCAGGAGAACTGGGTCAGTACATCCACCACGTGCAAGATGTCGTACCAGATCAATGGCGCCTTGAGTTTGGCAAAGTGGGTCCCCATAGCAAAGAGATACGGACGCCGTTCTCTTCGCTGTTCCCATAAACTCAGCAGGGTGTCCGCGCCGATTCGGGCGGCCTCACCGTCACGCAGGTCTGGTATCTGAGACAGCGCCTTTAGCATCACCAGGTTAGCATAGGGGCAGGGGTCTGCTTTGCGGCCGGGCCCTCGGAAACTGCGCAGCGTCGAAGAGGCAGCACAGGGCCACCCGTTTTCACGGATCAGACCGACCAGGTAATGAACTGCTGCCTGGACTCGCTGATGGTCCCCCAAGCCGAATTTGATCATCGAATAGAGAACCAACGGGGCATCACATAGCATCCAGGCCCACTGCTCTTGTCCGGTACCGCCATAGCGGGGGTTGATGTTGACCTGAACCTGGAATGGACCTTCCGCTGCCTGTTGATCTAGAATCCGCTCGATCACCTGATCCATGCCGGGGTCGCCCGCGCGCAAGCCCAGGTCGGCGACGAACGTCAGTTTGTGCAGGAGGTGACTGGCATCCTTGTGGTTCTTGAGAGTGGAACCCGGCCATTCGGCCAATTCTGCCAGTAGGCCCTGGATCTGTGGATGGGTCAACATCGCCTGGCGGGCCTCAAGAACACGCGAATCATCTTCGGATTGGCCCAGTAGGCCCAGCCGCGCTTGATACGATACCCAGGGCGGGCCGTCCAACAACCATGCAATCGTTTGATTCATGTTTTTCGCTCCCACTCCTTCATCCCGAGAGATGGATGCCCCGATGGGCCGACCGACAGTTGAGCCGGCAGAATGGGGTCGCCTGTACCGGATTTCAACCGTGAATTCCGCCGAACTGATACCATGAACCCCTCTGGGGGATCTCTACCGCCGGGTGATCGGGATCATTCGGCCGGTGCCGAATGACTTGATGCTGACCTTGAGAATGACACCCATTTGCCACCGCTTGTGCTCAGAGCGACAAAGTGCCCGGTCGCTGCGATTCCCCTGTACGAGGCGCTCCATCTCTGGAGCGACCTTGCCGTAATCAAATGGGTCCACCTGATCCGGCCGGAGCTCGGCCGATGGTGGTCGCGACAGCGTGAACCCTGGGATCACGCCGCGGGTGGAGTCAATCCAACGCGCGAGCGCGACAACCTGGGGCTTTGTGAGGTCCCCAATCGGGCAGAGTGTACCAGCCATGTCGCCGTAGATGGTGCCATAACCCAGGGCAAGCTCCGTCTTGTTGCTGGCATTCAGGAGCATTCCGCCATGGTGGTTCACAAAGCTCATCAGTATCATTGCCCGGAGCCTGGCCTGGATGTTCTCAGCGGTGGTTCCCCCCTTGAGCAGGTCAGCGAGGGTCGCTTCTGCGGCAACGTGCAAACGCTCCAGTTCCACCACCCTGAAATGGACGCCCAGAGCTTGGGCAAGCTCCTGTGCGCATGAGGTGGAGCGCGAGTCGGTATAGCGGGATGGGATGGCAACCGCTGTGACTCGATCCGGTCCTAGGGCTTGGGATGCGATTGTGGCTACGACGGCCGAGTCGACACCTCCGGACAGCCCTAGAAAGGCACGCTCCAACTGGTTCTTCTGAGCAAAGTCGCGTACTCCCAGGACGAGCGCGTGATAGAGTTCCTTCTCTGGGCTCTCATCCAAAGGCTCGATGGCTGCATCGTCATCGACGTCGACTATCCAGACCTCCTCCTCGAACGCGGCCAGTCGAGCAATGATGTCACCCCTTTGGTTGATGGCAAAACTCTGGCCGTCAAAGATGAGTTCGTCGTTTCCCCCACAGAGGTTGACGTGCACCAACGGGCAATTCTGACGGCGGGCATGATAGACCCGTTCCTCCATCACCTTCCGGCGGTAGGGTGAGGCAGCGATGCAGATTAGCAGTTCCGCCCCGGCGGCAACAAGCTCGGCCGCCGGGTGGATGTCATATTCCTCATCCCAGAGGTCTTCGCACACCAGAAACCCCACCTGTCTGCCGGCGATGAGTGTGGGTGGCGTCATGGGTCCCGGCAGGAACCAACGAGGTTCGAAAAAGACATCATAGGCCGGCAGTAGACGCTTGACGGCCACAAGTCGAACGTTACCGTCTATTAGTAGAACCGCGGCGCTGAATAGACCGGGGTGCCGGGGCGGTTTTCGGCCGGCCGGCATCAGGGTTCCGACCACAACTGGCGGCCCGCCTCGGGTGCGCTGGGCAAGGTCGGTGGTCGCCTCGAACACGGCATCGGCAAAGCTGGCATCGAAGAGGATGTCACGGGGAGGGTAGCCTGGAACCGCCATCTCGGGCAGAATGACCAGAGCAGCGTTTTCGCTGCGAGCAGCCTCTACTGCTGTCACACAGCGCTCGACGTTGCCTTGAAGGTCGCCGACGCATGTGTTTATCTGTGCGAGCGCGACTCTCATCTGAATTCTTTCCCAACGGCCGCGAGCAGATTGAGTGCCTCAAGCACCGAATCGCGCTGCAGGCACACCGCATCGCCAAGCATGAACGTTCGGTACCCCAGGGAGAGCAGGAACGCCACATCGCCAATGTCGGCGCTTGCAGGCACGGGGTGATAGGCGAGGGAATCGAAAATTCTGCTGGCGACTATTGCCTTTTGATCAGCGGTAATGATGTCGTGCAGAGCGCCGATGATCAGGTGTGGGCGAAGGACCTCCACATAGAGATCGCCACGGGCAGCCATGAGGCGGCCCTGCGAGGCCCCGTGCTTCCGGGCGTATTCAAGCCCTCGTTGGGTCTCGATCTTTAGCATGATCTCCGCGCCAGGAAGCAGGCGCTGCACCTCCTCGGCATCAGAGAGGTTCTCGACGTACGAAAGCATCACATGCTTAAGACCCAGATCGCCCATTGCCGCGAGGTAAGATCGATCTGCTTCTGTGAGGGTTCCCTCGATCTCGAGGGAGGGATGCACGATGTTGACCGATTCTCCGGGGCCGATGAGCCGGCGCGGGCCATCCTCAAGGATGAGTTGGTCGCCTTCGACCGCCATTACCCGAACCCGTTCGTCACCATCGGAAAAAAAGGCATCGACCGGCGTGTCGACGCGAATGCGGTGGCTCAAACGAACCGCGGTATAGGGCGGAATCGCTGCGCCCACGACCCTCAGTTGCCGCCCCTTGAGATCGACCCACAGTGGTTGGTCGAAAGCCTGGAGCCGCTTGAGCGCCTCGATCGGTCCGCCCCGGAACGGCATCACGGTGTTAAGCCTGAAACCGGCCACCAACGAGTGTCGGGCCAACTCTTCCAGGAAGGTGGCGTAAGGTGGAACGGTTACGATGGCACGAACGATCAGTGGAGCACTCACAATGTGTTCAGGATACTCTGCCTAGAGCCTCAAGGTGGTGCCGCAGTAGCTGCACCTGAACATGCCGGCCAGGCCGACCGGTATCGGCCCACCACAGCCCGGGCACAGCACTTTGATCGGCTTGCTTAGCCTGGCAACCTTCTCCTCGCTGTGGCGGGCGCGCATGTTATCCTGAAAGTCAGAGAAATTCCCCCAGGAGCGCGCAATAAGAGCCATTGCATAGTCAACCGCCCTTTGCTCGTCCTCAATGTGAAATATCTTCTGTTCGCCGATGGCCTTGCCCCACTGGGTGTCCACCTTGTCCCCAGGCTTTCCGGTTGGTCGTCGCAGGAACCATGGGTTCCAGTTATTGCAGACCTGGTTCCATGCCTTGATTGCATTGACATCGCGGCTCACCTGATCGCCGAGGTAGTGGGCTACCTGGCTCTTGGGCGTTTGTGGGTGCATGGTTACGTCGCCAAACACGATTAGAAATGGCTCCTCTTCCAGGTCTGGAATCGCGACGTGGGTATTGACCCAATGCGCAAAGAGACCATAGCTCTCGGGCGCGTCGCCGCCGCCGCCCTCTCCATACAGGGAAGACAGGAGTTGCTCAAGATCAAAGCTGCTGGCAAAGGTTGTCACCTGCAGTGGCCACTGATCACAGGCGGCGTCACCGATGGCAGCGAAGCAGATTTCCAGATCCTCACGGTACTGTGAAAGCGTGTTGTAGAGCAGGGGCAAACGGTCAAAGATCTCGAATGGCCAG
>DAOUVM010000226.1 GCA_030667645.1 Ardenticatenales bacterium
CAGCAGGCGTATCGCGATCTCGGCCGTCAACAGCAGCGCGGCCCCGATCATGATGATGCCCCAGGCACTTCCCCAGTCGAGCCAGTCGATGAGGTTCATGGTCACGGCCAGCAGGACCACTCCCGCCCAGATCAAAATGAGCGCCCATACGGCGCCGCCCAACGAATCGCGGCGCCAGTCCTTCTCTCCCCGGTGCTTTTCCTTTTCTTCCTTTTCGAAGCGCTTTTCCTCCACTTTCTCATCTTGTCCTGACATGGCGCCTCCTTGAACCGTGGATACTCGCACCTCATTATACCTCAACCTGCCGAAAAGTGGTGACATTTATCTGCTGCTGCCGGTACTGATGGCATTTGTCGCCCTCAACCATCGAGGCAAGAATTCTGCCGTCAGGGTCGGACTTGAACCTGGAGGCAGTCAATCCAGTTGGACAGGATGAGGGAATTCGGGAGACGTGCACGCAGCACAAGCCGCCTGCCCCTGTCTTTCACTGGCTGGGCTTGCCTGTCCGAACCTCATGCCACAACTGTGGTCACCGGTATGTGATCGATTGACATCTGGTGGCCAGTAGCAATTGGCTCGGAATCAACAAAGGAGGATGACATGAACTCGAAAGAGTTGATTGCGCTTGAGGATCGGTACGGTGCGCACAATTATCACCCGTTGGATGTGATCATCGACCGGGCTGAAGGGGTCTGGGTATATGATATAGAGGGGAAACGCTACCTGGATTGCCTGAGCGCATACTCGGCGGTCAACCAGGGCCACTGCCACCCGCGGATCATCCGTGCGCTGAAGGAACAGGCGGACATGGTCACGCTCACCTCGCGCGCGTTTCGCAATTCACGGTTGGGCCTCTTTGAAAAGGAACTCTGCGAACTGACCGGCTATGAGATGGTCCTACCTATGAACTCGGGCGCGGAGGCGGTAGAGACTGCACTCAAGGTCGCGCGCAGGTGGGGATACCAGACCAAGGGCGTCCCGGCCGGACAGGCCGAGATTATTGCCTGCAACGGCAATTTCCACGGCCGGACCATCACTATCGTTAGCTTTTCTTCGGATGAGCAGTACCGGAAGGATTATGGCCCTTTTACTCCCGGCTTTAAGGTGGTAGAGTTCGGTGACATTGAGGCGCTGGGGGCAGCAGTGACGCCAAATACGGTAGCTGTGATCTTGGAACCGATCCAGGGTGAGGGCGGCGTGGTGATTCCGCCGGACGGCTATCTCAAGGGGGTGGCCAGCCTTTGTCGCGAGCAGGAGGTTCTGTTCATGGTCGATGAGATTCAAACCGGCCTGGGGAGAACTGGCCGGCTATTCGCTCACCAGCACGAGGATGTCAGGGCGGATGTGGCCATCATCGGCAAGGCGCTCTCGGGCGGTGTTTATCCGGTCTCGGCTGTGCTTTCCGATCGGGAGGTCCTGGGGCTCTTTCGGCCGGGTGACCACGGCAGTACATTCGGCGGCAACCCGTTGGGAGTGGCCGTAGCCCGTGAGGCGCTCCGGGTTCTGGTAGAGGAAGATCTTTTCGAGCGAGCAGCTACATTGGGTGCGTACTTGATGGGGAGGTTGCAGCGGCTGGAGAGTCCACACATCAAAGAGGTACGGGGTCGAGGTCTGTTAGTAGGAATCGAACTATTCTCCGAGTCTGGAGGAGCGCGCCGCTTTTGCGAGGAATTGCAGGAGCGGGGGATACTCTGCAAAGAGACTCATACACACATCATTCGTCTTTCTCCCCCTCTGGTCATTACCAAGGAAGAGATAGACTGGGCAATGGTCCAGATTGCCTCCGTGTTGGAGTAGTGGTGTATTACGCTGCTGAAACAAGTCTTGAGGAGGAAGAACATGAAAAAGCTAAGTCGAAAATCCGATGCTATCGTCTTTCAGCACAATGTAGAAAAACAGATCAGTTTTGCGTTTGCCGGCGACTCTTTGGGTACATTTGGTGACCCATTGGATCGCCACGGACGGCCAACGAACAGCATCGGCGTGTTCATCAACTATGTTCTGGGCTGTGATTGGCAAGGCATCAGGATTCTCGCCGTCAGAGAAGAGTTCGTTAAGCAGGCCAGGGCGGCCGGCTATGAGCATGTGGAGAAGATCCTGGAACAGCAGGGCACCAAGAGGATAGCTGCTACTGAGGATTGAGGCCCAACGGGGGGGGGTGAGAGAGCGGACGACTCTTTTCACCCATTGCCAAGCTGCGAGATAGCGACTGCTGTTCCATCCAGCAGCACGAGTGGATCAATGGCTCTCTGCTTGATGGGCCGTGAAGGGACAAAGGCGGCTATCTCGGCCGCCGGTGGATCTACCAGTTTCCCAAACAGCGCCTCGATTCGGAGGTCGCCGGCCGCTCGTAATTTGGCCTCCACTGTGTCATCATCCGCCAGCAGATCCGATCGATCCAATACTCTGCTCTTCAGGCCGATCTCAATCGCCCGGGCCAACATCTCGTAGAGAAAGTTCTCTTTCTGGGCCGCCCAGTAGGTATCGTTCATCTCTCGAAAGAGGCCGGCGAACTGACAGGCTAGCGCCGGGGTGCGCATTGCCAGCCGGTCATCGTGTATCACCAGGTCCCCCAGGATGGTCCTGGCGGCCGGGATCGAGATCTCGCCCATCGTCACGGCATCGCGCAGCGAGTAGTCAATCCGGTCGGCGCAGAGTGCTGGCAGGGGCTGCTCCAGCAGTGGATACGATTCGTCCGAGAGCAAGTCCTGCACCTTGAACCCCAGGTTGCCCAACGCCGCGCGCAGATCCGGCCGATCCAGGAACCCTGCCTTGAGGTCCTCGTGAAAAGCCTGTTCACGTGAATAGTAGACGATGTCTACCACATGCGAGAATGCGGTGTGGCTGATGTCATGGAGTAGCCCGGCGACTTGCTCTTCTTCGGCCGCGCCCAGGCAGCGAAGCAACAGGTAGACTCCCATTGAGTGCTCGAAGCGAGTGATGGTTCGGAGCGGGTCGGCGTATTTGGATGCCCCCGATTGGTTCACGCCCCGCAGCCGTTGGAAGGTGGGGCAGGCGACAAGTTGGGCGACACTGGCCGGGAGCAGCCACGTGCCGTAAAGTGGATCAGAGTAGTTGTGCAAGAGGGCCATTATCTGCCCTGTTCTTTCTTTGCCTGGCCGCCCTGCTGCTGGAAGAGGTCCTGTGCCGGGAGATGGCGGGGCTGGTTCCGATTCGCCGGCCGTGACTCATAGCTTTGGTAGGACAATCTCCTGCTGACTCTGGTATTTGCCCTTTTTGTCGGCGTACGAGATGGAGCACTCCTCGTCGGCCTCGAAAAAGAGAACCTGGGCTATGCCCTCGCCGGCATATATCTTTGCCGGGAGTGGTGTGGTATTGGAGATCTCTAGCGTGACAAAACCCTCCCATTCTGGCTCAAAGGGCGTCACATTCACAATGATCCCACACCGTGCGTAGGTGCTCTTGCCCACGCAGACTGTCAGCACGCCGCGCGGAATGCGAAAGTACTCTATCGTCCGCGCCAGGGCAAAAGAGTTCGGCGGGATGATGCATTCAGAGTCCTTGAAATCGATGAATGACTGGGGATCAAAGTGCTTTGGGTCGACAACGATCGACTTTGTGGTTTTGAGATGGTCGAGCACGGCTGCGGCTGCGCCATGTTTGTCGGTGAGGTAAGGAAAGACCTGAGAAAGGATGTACTGGATGTCGGCCGAGCGCGTGATCAACAGTTCGTGGATATGGGGGCGCGTCAAGATCTGCTCGGCGATGATACCAGTCCCCAGTACTGAGCGAACACTCTCCAAGAGCATCCGGTTGGGGCTCATGAATGCCAGCCGGGCAGCCTGAAAGCCGTTCGCCGTCGCCGGCGCGGTGCCGACATGGCCTTGCTCATCAATCAGCCCGGCGATGTAGCCGCGCTGCATGTCTGACAGCTTGGCGGCCGTTATCTCGGGCTGGAATATCTTGAACTCGTTGGCCACCCGGATGTCGTACCCATACGAGGAGACGCCGTAGGATATCACTCCATCCCGCGTCTTGCCCTCGGCAAAGGGTTCTATCATCCCATGTTTCAGGGCCATCTCGCTGATCCAGTGATCCGGTTTGAGTCCCATAACCTGCTTCCTTGCATGGCGGAGAGGCACGGCCTGATAGATGCCCGGCTGCTCCTGCGACCTTGCGCGAATCCCTACATTCTGTCTGGGGCGCTCATGCCCATTAGGTGAATGGCGCGTGCCAGGATGGTCCTGGCGGCTCGGGCCAGCTTGAGGCGGGCGGCTGTCTCCTCGGCCGTTACCCCTGGGTCGCCGCTCTTGCGTGGCAAAACGCGGCAGTCGTGATAGAAAAGAGTGAAAGCACTGGCCAGTTCCTGAGCATAGTGGGTGAGGTGGTGCGGGGCAAGATTGGCGGCAGCTTTTTCTATCACAGTGCTCAGGTCCACCATTTTGCGAATCAGCGCCAGTTCGGCCGGGTGCGTGAGCAGCGAAACATCACCGCTATTGGCATCGAACTCTCGATTGGCAGCCTCTCGCAGGATGCTGGCGATCCGAGCGTGCGCGTATTTCACATAATAGACCGGGTTGCGGTCCGATTGTTCCCGAGCCAGGTCAACGTCGAACACCATCTGGCTGTCGGCCGCGCGGGACAGAAGGACAAAGCGGACCGCGTCTCCCCCCACATCATTGATCAAATCGCCTAGTTCCACCAGTGTGCCGGCGCGCTTGGAAAGGCGTATATCTTCTCCCCCTTTCTTGATGGTCACCAGTTGGTAGAGGGTCAGAGTCAGCCGCTCTGGATCCAATCCCAGCGCTTTCATCATGGCCTTCATGCGTGGAACGTGTCCCTGATGATCTGCTCCCCAGACGTCTATCACCCAGTCAAACCCACGTTCGACGAACTTGTTATAGTGGTAGGCAATGTCGGAAGCAAAGTATCCCGGCTGTCCATTGGAACGGATGACCACCTCATCCTTGAGTCGCTCGTCGTGCTTGGACGCGGTGAACCAGACTGCGCCTTCTCTCTCCTCAAGCATATCGCGCTGCCGCAGCAGACTCATGATCTTTTGGAACTGGCCTTCCTGGTACAACGTCGTCTCGTGGAACCACTCGTCGTAGAATATCCCCAGCGCCTCACAGTC
>DAOUVM010000087.1 GCA_030667645.1 Ardenticatenales bacterium
GTCAGCGATCGGCGCTCTTTGTTAGCGGATCTCCGTTCAATCCCCAGTTGAAAAGGCACGACGCTGGGCTGGAGATCGTGTTCTTTTACCTCAATGTGGGTCGGCTGGGCGACGCAGCGATCGCTCGAGTGGAAACACCGCGTTGGGTGGCAGATGATCCAGGCCGATTAGGACAACTCCAGGCCGCCATCTGGGATCAGTGCCAGGCGCCCGGCCGCTATCCGTACGTTCTGGCGAGAGCGCACGAGATAGCAGTCGTGCACATGGATCAGCGACGCGAGCTGGAGAACATCCTGGCCGGCGCCATGCTGGAGCGAGCGATGACACCACGGACATCGGACAAGTCGTTTCTCAAGACGCTGACGGGTGGGTAATCTGCCGGCTATGATCACACGCGACCATGACGGAATAGCGTGTGATCTCAAAAACAAGAGGCGGCGCACGGTTTGATCCGCAACCGACGGATGTTTGGAGTGTGAAATGTCAGAATCAATGCTAGCCATCCCCGTCGGCCGCGTGCTGCGGGCCAACGTGACCAACTATGTGATCGGCTGCCGGGCGCATAAGGAACAATTGCCGGCCTTTGGGTCTTTGGTCAAGACTGATGCAAACGATCCGGTGTTCGGGCTGGTGTACGATATTGTCATGTCCGATGATCCACTGATCAAACAGCTCACCGTTGCCGGGAATAGGGTGCCGGAAGAGATCATCCAGGACCAACTTCAGAATCGCCGGCTGCCGGTGGAAATCAGCGTGCTGGCGGTTGGGTACTATCTGGGCGGCCGCATGCGGCAGGGAATCCCACCGCGGCCGCCGCTCAGCCTGGATTTCATCTTCCGCTGTGACGATGACGAGTTGACCGCATTCACCGAACGGTCGGATCATCTGTCGCTGCTCCTGGGCAACCGGGAAATCCCGGCCGACGAGCTACTGGTGGCCCACCTGCAACAAGCTGCGGCCGCGCGGCCGTCACCTACGGACGAGTACTTTCTCCAGGACGCCGGCGGGGAATTGGCGCGCTTGCTGGCGGTGGACATGCTGCGCCTGGATGGCATTCTGCGCAGAATAACGAGCGAGAAAAAATGAGCGACGAACCAAACCTGGATGATTTCTTTCCGCCCCGCGCATCTCTGGACAAGACGCCGGCGGCCGAACCACTGGGCATTGTGATGGCGGGCAGCCTGAGCAAAGGGCTGGATGTCAAGTTGGCAGGCAAGCGGCTGATTGAAGGGCTGGCCGTCGGCCGGTACGTGGTGATCCACGGGCAAGGACAGCAGTTCTTTTGCATGATCAACGACGTGGCGCTCGACAATACCAACCCGCTGGTGGAAAAGTCGCCGCCAGACATGAGCAATCCCATCCTGGACCGCATCCATCGCGGGGCGACGGTTTTCGGCCGCGTCCACGTAGCGCCCATGCTGGTGTTGGACGGCGACACCCCCAAGCCGGTCAAGACGGTGCCGAGCCACTTTGCCGAGGTCTATGACGCCACCGAGGAGGATATCAATCGGGTCTTTGGCCAGGCCGATGAGGAGCACTTTTGGGTGGGGGCGCCGCTGGATATGGAAGAAACCAAGATCCATCTCAACGTACCCCGCCTGGTGGAGCGCTCGATCGGCGTGTTTGGCAAGAGCGGCACCGGCAAGAGCTTTCTCACCCGCATTCTGCTCACAGGAGTGATCAAACAAAGAGCGGCCGTCAACCTGATCTTTGACATGCACAACGACTATGGGTGGGAGATAAGGACCGAGCAGCGAGAAAGCGTCAAGGGGTTGAAACAGCTCTTCGGTGGCCAGGTCGCTGTCGCTACTCTGGACGACGAATCCTCCCGGCGTCGCGGCGTTCGCCCGGACTTTGTCATCACGCTGGGCTATGACGAGATCGAGCCGGAGGACATTGCGATGCTCCGGCAAACGATGGACCTCAGCGATCGAATGATTGACGCCGCGTATCTCCTGCGCCGCATATGGGGCAAGGGGTGGATCAGGAGACTCTTGCACGCGGACGGGGAAGAGATCGAGATGATTAGCGGAACCACCAGCATCCACGCCAGCACCCTACCCGCCCTGTCCAGCCGGCTGGGGCGCTTTCGGCGTTTCGATTTTCTCAAGGAAGAGACGACCGACAAGCCCGTGGAAAAGATACTGGAATACCTAGAGGCGGGAAAATCGATAGTGCTGGAATTCGGCCGGTACGGCAATGCACTGGAGGCCTACATCCTGGTGGCCAACTACCTCACTCGTCGCATCCACGATCAGTACGTCAGGCGGATGGAACAGGCGCTGGGGGACCGCAGCCAGGAGCCGCGTCCGCTGCTCATCACGATCGAAGAAGCCCACAAATTCCTCGACCCACAGATCGCCCGGCAGACCATATTCGGCATCATTGCCCGCGAGTTGCGCAAGTACAACGTGACGTTGCTGGTCGTGGACCAGCGCCCATCGGGCATTGACGAAGAGGTAATGTCCCAGATTGGAACGCGAATCACCGCACTCTTGGATAACGAGCGAGACATCCAGGCAGTACTGACAGGAGTCAGCGGCGCCGGCGGTTTGCGCGAGGTCCTGGCCAGACTCGATACCCAGCAGCAGGCGCTCATCATGGGACACGCGGTGCCTATGCCGGTGGTGGTTCAGGTGAGGCCCTGGGACGCCAAGCTCTATGCCATTGAGGGGACCGCTGGCGACGAGTCGCTGACCCTGATGGCGGATCGCGCCAGCCGGACGCTGTACGGAGACGAAGGGTTTGAAGGATTTAACTAGGACGGCGGAGAAACGGTGGTGCTCCCCAGTCCGCGCGCCTGGTTCTGGTCAATAAGAGGCGGCTGGTAATGTCCGATCCCATTCGCATTTTGCATTTTGCCGACGTGCACATCGGCATGGAGAACTATGGGCAGATTGACCCCAAGACCGGCATCAACGGCCGGATACTTGACTTTCTGCGCCGCGTGGACGAGACCATTGAATACGCCGAGGATCACGATGCTGACCTGGCCCTGTTTGCCGGCGATGCATTCAAGACGCGGAGCCCGAACCCCACCTACATGCGCGAGTTCGCCCGGCGGATCATTAGGCTGGCCCGGCTGTGCCCGGTCGTGCTGCTGGCGGGCAACCACGACCTGCCGGCCATGGTGCAGAAAGCCTCTACTGTGGATGTCTTTCACACGCTGCAAGTACCCAACGTCATCGTCGGCCGGCAGGATGAGCTACACACCATCGAGACCAGGCGCGGAGAGATCCAGATTGCCACCGTCCCGTACCCCATGCGGCAACGGCTGCTGGCCAGGGAACAGACGCAGGGAAAATCGATCCTTGAGATAGATGAAATACTCCAGAACGAGGTGGAAGCAGTAGTGCACAACCTGGCGCAGCAGGCGGCCGCCCGCCCCGAGATCCCCTCGATTCTCCTCGGCCACTTTACCGTTGCCGAAGCCAGATACGGTTCGGAGCGGAGCGTGATGGTGGGACGGGATGTCGCAGTGTTGAAATCCGCCCTGGCGAACCCGGCCTGGGATTACGTGGCGCTGGGTCACATCCATCGCCACCAGGACCTTACCCAGGGCGAAGCAGGGACCCCACCGATCGTATACTGCGGGAGCCTGGAGCGGATTGATTTCGGCGAGGAGCGGGAGCGGAAAGGGTTCTGCTGGGTGGAAGCGGCTCGCGGGACCGCGTGCGCGAAATGGAAATTTGTGCCGGTGGCGGCCCGGGAATTCGTCACCATCCGAGTGGATGTGCGGGCATGCGATGACCCCACGGCCGAGGTCATCGCGGCCATCGAGGCGCAGGAGGTGGCGGACGCAGTCGTCCGGGTACTGATCAAGACCACGGTGGAGCGGGAGGCGGAACTGCGCGAGCGTGACATTGAGCGAGTCCTGTCGGACGCTTATTTCATCGCCGTCATCCAAAAGGACGTCGAGCGCCCAGCTCGCAGCCGGCTGGGTACCGAATCGCCGGAGACGTTGTCACCCATCGAGCTGCTGGAACGCTATCTGATCGCCAAGGAGACGCCCAGCGAACGCAGGGTGGTCCTGCTACAGCACGCCGAGACGATCATGAACCAGGGAAGCGATCCAGCATGATACCGATGCGACTGGAGCTCAGCAATTTTCTCTGCTACCGCAACCCAGACCCACTGGATTTCCAGGGGATCGACATCGCATGCCTCACCGGGGAAAACGGGGCCGGAAAATCATCCCTGCTTGACGCAATGACCTGGGCTCTCTGGGGCCAGGCTCGCACCCGACGCGACGACGACCTCATCCACCACAAAGAGGATGAGATGCAGGTCCAGTTCGACTTTGCACTTGCCAAAAACCTATACCGGGTAATCCGCAAGCGATCCAGCCGTGGGCGCGGCCGATCCATGCTCGATCTGCAGGTCCAGGACGGGGACAGCTTTCGATCGCTGGCAGAGCCCGCCATCCGTGGCACCCAGGAAAAGATCAATCGACTGCTCCGACTGGACTATCGAACATTCATCAATTCCGCCTTTTTGCTCCAGGGCCGAGCGGACGAATTCACCGTTCAGACGCCAGGCGAGCGCAAAGCCATCCTGGCGGATATCCTGGGATTGGACGTTTGGGACACCTACGAAGAGCGGGTCAAGGAGCGGGTCCGCGAGATCGATCACCAGAAAGCGACCGGGGCCGCTCAGATTGCCGAGATCGACCGCGAGTTGGCCCGCCAGCATGAATTCAAGGACGCCTTGATAGCGGCCGAAGGGGAGGCTCTTCAATTGACCGACAAACTCCGCGCAGTTGAGGGCGTCGTGCGGGAGATCGAGGCAGCGCGCCAGGCGCGGCAGCTCAAGCAAGGCCAGCAGGCCAATCTGGGGGAGCGACTGGCCCAGGCAGCACGCCATCTCAAGCACGCCGAGTCAGGCCTGGCGCAACAGCACAAGCTGGTTTCCGAGTACAAGGCGGTGCTGGCAGCAAGAGAAGAGATCACAGCCGGCTATGCCACCTGGACCGACGCCCGCGCGAAAGAAGATGCCCTCAACCACAAGCTTTCCCTGCACGGTCCGCTGATCCAGCGGCAAACGAAACTAGAGGGCGCCATCCAGACGGCCAGGGCCGATCTGCTCGCCCGGCAGCGCTCCTTGACCGGGCGCTGCGCCGAACTGGAGCAGGCCGCGGCCGGAGAAAAGCTGGCCATTGAGCTGGAGACGGTGGAGGCGCAACTGACCGCACTCCGGAAGAAGGAGGTAGCACGCGACGCGTCGCGGGAGCAACTCGCCGCCCTGGCCCAGAAAGCCGCCGGACTCGGCGCCCGAAACGATGCCCTGCGCACCGAAATGGAGGCCACCAAGGAAAAGATCGACATGCTCTCGGTGGAGACCGGGGCTGATTGCCCTCTCTGCCTGCAACCGCTGACCGAGGAACACCGGCAGGAACTCCTGTCCCAGTTCCAGACGGAGGGCACCGACCGCGGGGATACGTGGCGAGCGAACAGTCAGCGGATGTTGGAGATTGAGGGAGAACGCGAGGCCGTGGAGGCCAGCCTGCAGCAGCTTGAGCGCGCGCTAAAACCAGCCACCACTCTGCAGCGCAAGGAGGCAGCGCTGGCGCAAAAGATCGATGCCGCCGCTGACGCGAGCCGGTCGCTGGATGCGCAACGGACCGAACTGAACTCTGTGACCCACCAACTGGAGAACCAGGAATACTCGAGTCCAGCACGGGCCGAGCTGGTTGGCGCTCGGACCGAGATCGCGGCGCTTGGCTATGATCCGGCCACGCACGAGGAGGTCCGCGCCACGCTCAGAAAACACGCCCCCTTTGAGGCCCGCCAGGCAAGCCTAGCCACGGCCGTCGGCCGGGTAGAGGAAGCAGAGACCACCATTCCCGACCTCCAGAACCAAGCGGCGGAATGGAGAGAATCACTCGCGGCCGATCAAGAGGCGCACGCTTCCCTGGCTGCAGAGATCGCCGTGCTAGAGTCTGAACTGGTAGATGCAAAAGCTCAAGAGCGCGAACTCGCCCTCTTGAGGGAATCCAAAGTGATGGCTGACAATAAAGTTGGCGCCGCACGGCAGCGGCTGGCGGCGCTCGAAAGCCAGCGGGAACGACAGGGCCGGCTCCTCACCAAACAGTCGGAACTCGCCCTGGAGGCAGCAATCTACAACGAGTTGCGAGCCGCCTTTGGCAAACGGGGGGTCCCGGGGATGATCATAGAGGCGGTCATCCCCGAGATCGAAGAGAGCGCCAACCGGCTGCTGGCACGAATGACCAACGGCCGGATGCAACTGCAGTTTGACACGCAGCGCCAAAAGGTAACCGGAGGCGTGGCAGAGACTCTCGATATCCGAATCTCGGACGAACTGGGCACGCGCAACTATGAACTGTACTCCGGGGGAGAGTCATTCCGGGTCAACTTTGCCATCCGCATTGCGCTGAGCAAGCTGCTCGCCAGTCGAGCCGGGGGGCAACTGCGCACCTTGTTCATAGATGAAGGTTTTGGCACTCAGGATTCGCGCGGCCGGGAACGACTGGTGGAAGCCATCAACTCCATCCAGAGCGATTTCGACCGCGTCCTGGTCATCACCCACATTGACGACCTCAAGGACGCCTTTCCCGTCCGCATTGAGGTGACCAAGCAGCCCGGCGGATCCCAAGTGTGCGTGATATGAGCTACCGCATGTCAGATCAGGCGGAAGAGATGTCAAACTGGCATCCCAGTACGATTGGGTGGGTTGCCGTCGTGATCCTCAACCAGAAGCGGGCTCTCATGGTGCGTCAAGCAGAGCAGTGGAGCATCCCCTGGTCCGGCAACACCGATCAGTCCCGTCTTGGCTATTTCTGAGCGCCAGATCGACTGACAGGAGCATCCATGTCCAAACATTTGCGAAAGCACCTCGATTTTGCTACCGAGACCGCCTACCTGGCCGGTAGGCTGACCCTGGGCCACTTTCAACGTGGGGTCCGCCCGGACCTCAAGGCGGACGACACGCCGGTCACAATCGCCGACCGAGAAGCGGAGGAGCTAATCCGAAGGCGGATCGAAAAGCAGTACCCCGGCCACGCGATCGTGGGTGAAGAGTATGGCGTCAAGGAGACCCTAGGGGCCGACCACCGCTGGTATATCGACCCCATCGATGGCACAAAGTCCTTTGTGCGAGGGGTGCCCCTCTATGCGGTGCTCATCGGTCCGGAGATCGAAGGAGCCGTCCAGGTGGGGGCAGCCTACTTTCCGGCATTGGACGAAATGATCACAGCCGCCACCGGCTACGGAACCTGGTGGAACGGCCGTAGGGCCCATGTCTTCAAGGTGAAGCATCTGTCCCAGGCCGTGGTCGCCTTTACCGATGCAGCAAGCTTTGACAGACAAGGCCGCCGGGCAGCCTGGGAGCGAATCAAACAGGCCACTTGCTATCGCGCCGGTTGGGGCGATGCGTATGGATATCTGCTCGTCGCCACCGGCCGGGTGGAACTCATGCTGGACCCTATCATGAGTGAATGGGACTGTGGCCCCTTTCCCCCTATCTTGCAGGAAGCCGGCGGTTGCTTTGGCGATTGGCAGGGGAATCCAACGATCCATGCCGGCGAAGCGCTGGCCACGACACAAACTCTGCTGCCTGAGGTGCTGCGCTTGATCCAGGGCAAGAATTCCTGACCAGCCCCGCGCGAGCCCCTTGGATGTCCACCAGAGCCCCGGGGCTCTAATCTTCAGCGCTGGAGGCCGGCCGGGTCCGAATCATATCCGGAATAGTAGCAAGTTCCGGACTGCGAAGGATCAGCAGTATCAGCAAGTAGACGGCCACTCCGGCGGCGCCGGCCACGCCGGCCGCCAAACCCACCTGGAACCGTCCGTCCGCGGCGGGGAGCGCCTGCATGACGGCGCTGATCGTTAAACTCATCAACGCGGTTCCCAAAAGTGCCCGGCCGACACTCTGCCAGAGCGCTCGGTCCAGGATACCCCGCAGGCCACGCCGAGCCAGTCCCAGCAGCAACACGGACTCGATCCAGAAACCAATCGTGGTGGCGATGGCGAGGCCCCGGTAGCCGTGCGAATCAATCAGCGCGTAGGCCAGCCCGATGCTGACGCTTTGGCCCGCGGCGGCCGCCAGCATGGGAATAACAGTGTTTTGCTGGGCATAAAAGACCCGAGCGCCGATCTCCAGCAATGCCTCGCCCACCAACCGAAACGCAAAGATCGCCAGCGCTGCTTGAACCAGATCGACCGCCCGAGCATCAAAGGCGCCTCCGATGAGCGAGATCAACGGTTCCCCGAGCAAGATCAATCCAGCGGCCGAGGGGATGGTCAGCGTGAGGATGATTCGCAGAGATGCATTGACCCTCCGGCGCAACCCGTCCCGGTCGCCGGCGTTGGCCAGTTCGGCAAAGGTGGGGAAAAACACTTGAGCGATAGCGGTGCCAAACAGGGTTTCGGGCA
>DAOUVM010000143.1 GCA_030667645.1 Ardenticatenales bacterium
ACCGTGGCCTGTTCGAAAGATTGATCGTGGCGCACGGCTGTGAGTTGCAGGCTATAGAGTCCATCCAACCCACTCACGTCCCAGATCTCCAGCAGCTCATTATCGCGTGGCTCGGTGTGTTCGCTGCCGACCAGTTGCCACGCGCTTGGGTTCAGCCCGCTGCCAAAGGCAAGCCGGTAGTAGGCGAGATTGTCCAACAATACGGTGCCCACCAACTCTACCTGCCCGCCAATATAAGAGTACGAAAGCGGTGAAAAGATGGCGACCGGCCCGACGCCGGGAGCAGGCCCCAGGATGGTGTCATACTCGGTGGGAGGTTGAGGCCAGCGTTCACCTTGCTCTTCGGTCAAGCCTGCAAGCCAATCAGCTGCCTCTGGCGGCAGCACCGCATACACTCTTTCCTCCACCAGTTCCGGCGGCGTAAAGACGGTCGCTAGTTTGCCGGTCTCTAGGTTGACCCGCACCGCCTGGTAGATGGTGTCAGCAGCACTCGGCTCGGTGCCACTGACAAAGTACTCTGTTCTAGTGGGACACCATTGAGTAGGCAGCAGACCGGAGGTGGCACAGACCGACATCTGTGTGATGCCCGGTGGCACACCCGAGTCACTCCAGGTTTGAATGTCTTCTTCCAGCATCGCGTAGCTCATAAGGGCGTTCCAGATGGGAGCCGCTCCCTTGGAACCGGGGAGGTTTTCCATTGGAGTGTTGTCACTGTTGCCCACCCAGACCCCGGAAACGAGCTGCGGGGTATAGCCGACGGTCCAGGCGTCCCGGTAATCATTGGTAGTTCCGGTCTTGGCCGCCGCGGGCCTCCCGCCGGGCAATTCGAGCGCATTCGGACAGCCAAACGCGGGACAGCGCCCCTCTCTGTCCGACATGATGCTGTTCATCAACCAGGCAAGCTGTGGCGTCAGGATCTCGCGCCGGCGGGGTTGAGTATATTGGTAGATTGTGTTCCCGTGTCTATCTTCCACATGGAGGATTGATACGGGGTCCAACTCTCGGTACCCAAAGCGCCGATTCTGCTCCGGCCGCTCCTTCCCAATCATCACCCCAAGGTTGTCAAAGACCCCGAAAGCATAGGTCATGTCGAGCAATCTGACCTCCCCGCAACCCAGCGTCAGCGCTAGCCCGCACTCGGTGCCGTGCTCAATGGTGGTGATCCCCATGTGATGGGCAGTACGGATGACGTTATCCACTCCCACCCAGTCCATCACGATCACAGCCGGCAGATTGTAAGAGTTGGCCAGCGCCGAGCGAAGGCTCACCGGGCCATGTTCACGCCGGTCATAGTTGGCCGGAGGCCAAAAGGCCGGCGGACCAGGCGGCACGGCCGCTTTGACGTCCAGGATCATGGTTGCTGGCGTGTATCCCTGGGCCAAAGCAGTGACATAGGTAAAGGGTTTGAACGAAGAGCCCGGCTGCCGGTAGGCCAGCGACACGTTGAACTGGCCGTCAATGCTTTCGTCCCAATAGTCCAGGCTACCCACCATCACGAGGATTTCGCCGGTGCGCGGATCCAGCGCCACCACGGAGGCATTGCTGACGTGATGATCTTGATTCAGGTCAGCTTGGTCAAGCGGGGGCAAGAATTCGGCTGCCGCGCACGCAGCATACTCATCGGCCGGCAGAGGCCCCGTTTCTTGACCTGAGAGACGGGCTACGTGCACCCGCGCCACACACTCGGCCTGGCGATGCAGTTCCAGGTCGAGTGTGGTGATGACCTTCAACCCGCCATTGTACACCAGGGTCTCGCCGAACATCTCCTCCAACTGCTTGCGAGCATATATGCTAAAGTGGGGAGCAACAATATCATACCGCTCTTCCACTCCGCCCGCATAGACCAACGGAGTGAACTTGGCTTGAACCATCTGCTCCTCGGTGATATACCCATCGCGCAGCATGAATTCCAGCACCAGATGCTGCCGTTTGATCGCTCCTTCCAGATTGTCAAAAGGATTCTGGACGAAATGCTGAGGGATAGGAGCGAGCATGGCCGCCTCTGGCAGTATCAAGTCGCTGGCTGGTTTGCCATAGTAGACCTGAGCTGCTGCCTCAATCCCATAGGCCAGATTCCCGTAAAAGTTCGTGTTGAGATACCATTCCAGGATCTGCTCCTTGTCATAGCGGCGCGATATCTCAATCGCCAGCAGCAACTCGCGCGCCTTGCGCTCATAATCCTTGAGCGCTGGCCCCTCGGCGCTCACGACACGATCCTCGGGGTCAATGAGGACGTTCTTGACCAACTGCTGGGTGATGGAACTCCCCCCTTGCACCTCTTCGCCGCGCAGGTTGGATACAAAGGCACGGGCGATTCCCTCTGGGTCATACCCCTTGTTCTCCCAAAAGGACTTGTCCTCGCTGGAAACTGTGGCGTCGATCAGGCTCTGGGGAATATCCTCGATGGCAATCCATTGCCGGTCGCCGCCGCTGGGGTCGATTACCTCATAGAGGAGTACGTGCCCGGTCCGGTCATAGATCTTGGTAGTCTGGAATGCCGTATCGCTATCGGTCTCTACTTTCTCGATGTCGGCCGGGTCGGGGAGATCCTGAGTGACGTGGGCATAGACACCGGCTGCTGCTGCGACAGTCGCGCCTACCCCGAGCACGACGACCGCCATGATGCCAAGCAAACCAATGCCAATGACCTGAAAGAAAATGGCCAGCACCGGGCCGCTTCCTTGGGTGCGGTGCCTGCGTCTCCTCAGGATATCGGTTGCACGCGTCATGATGTCAACTATACCATGCCAAGGGGGCGGAAGGCAAACGGGCCCAAAAGAGGGTGTGGAATACAAGAGCGCGCCGCCGGGGGGGAGATGGCAGGATGCAAGTGCGGATGCAACAACTCCACCATCCAGTCGACCTCCTCCGACTGAGAGCCCTGTGGTTCACTGGAGAAGCGCCGGTTTGCAGTTTGCTCACTTTTCCCGTATCATAACTCCATGCCTCATGGACCATGCGGCGGAAGGACCGGCGGGACTCTCTTGGTGCAGTCAAGAGAGCGGCAAAACGGGCGTTCGCACGTGGGTCCGCGCTTTGAAACCGAGACCCGAGTCCAGCCTATGGAGCCGCCACAAGCCATACGACGCCTGATTGGTGGAAGGCCGTGTTTGATGGAGACAGTTGAGAGACATCTCCCGTGATCAATCAAGAGGGAAAACACATGGATCCAGCACTCCGCATCATCTTTTCCCGCCGTTCAATCCGGCAGTACACGTCAGAGCCGGTGACGGAGGAAATGATTCAGGCTCTACTAGAGGCCGGCATGGCAGCTCCGTCGGCCCGGAACGCCCGCCCGTGGCACCTGGTTACGATATCAGATAAACCCACCCTGACCGCCCTGGCAGAGGCACACCCATACGGCAAGATGACGGCTCGCGCGGCGCTGGCCATCGTCGTTTGTGGTGATCGCACGTCCTCCCCCCGCTACTGGGTGCAGGACTGTTCCGCCGCAACCCAGAACATCCTGATCGCGGCCTCTGCACTGGGGCTAGGCGCCGTGTGGCTGGGTTGTCATCCCAACCAGGAGCGCGAGAAGGCGCTTCGCAGCGTGCTGAGCATCCCCGACGATATCGGCATTCTGAGCTTGATTTCCATCGGCTGGCCGGCAGAACACAAACCCGCCCGCACCCAGTATGATCCGGCGCGCGATCACCGTGAGAGATGGTGATCGTTGTGTGAGAACCTGGTTTGGGGTCCTGTGCACGCCGCCCGACCACACTGCCCCACCACCGATGCATAGTGCGCAAGAACAGAGACACCCAGGTGCTCAGGTACAATCAGCTTTCAGGAGAAGAGCAGAGATCCGCGTCTGTCTGCGCCAGCCCTCGTCCGGACTCATTGCGGGCTGGTCAGGCCGCGATCACTCATCAACAGGAGGTTTCAACTATGACTCGAAAACCGGTTCCATACACCCACCAGTTCGCTCAAACGATGTGCCAGTTGGGCGGCGATGGATTGCTCTTGGTCGCCACCAAGCCGGGGGGAGAATCGAATGTGATGACAATTGGCTGGGGAACAATCGGCTCCGTCTGGGGGCGGCCCGTCTTTACCGTGCTCGTCCGGCCGTCCCGATACACCTACCAGTTCATTGAAGCGGCCGACGATTTTACGGTGAACGTCCCCACGCCGGAGATGAGCAAGTTCGTCCTCCATTGCGGAACCAAGAGCGGCCGGGCTCATGACAAACTCGAGCGATTCCAGATGAGCGTGTCCCCCGGGCGAATGATAAAGTCGGTGACCATCGATGCCTGCCCGCTGGTATACGAATGTCAGGTGATTCAAAAAAACGACGTGAATCCAAAAGAGTTTGACGCCTCCATTCCACCTCGTTTCTACACCCGAGGGGATTTCCACCGCGTATACTATGGGGAGATCAGAGGCACCTATGCGGTCGAATGATGACGGCGAACAAAGACAGATTGGCAAGGTACTATGACCTCGCGCATGCCAATGCCACGGCCGATATCCCATTGTTGCTCGGACTCGCCGAGGAGACGGGTGGGCCGATCCTAGAACTGGGTGCAGGCACCGGCCGAACCCTGGTTCCACTGGCCCGGGCAGGCTTTGCTTTGGTGGGATTGGACAACTCGGAGGCGATGCTCGTCCGCGCACGTAGTCAACTGGCGGCCGCCGGACTCCAGGAGCGCGCCGCCCTGGTGTTGGGAGAGATGACCGATTTCGATCTGGGGAGGCGGTTTCCACTCGTTACCATTCCATTCAACACCTGGATGCACCTACCCAACAGCCAGGCGCAATCGGCCGCGCTGCGCTGCATTGCCCGGCACCTGACCCCAGGCGGTCGACTCCTCATCGCCCTTCCCGCACCGGCCACCATCACTGACTTTGAGCATGACGGAGCTTTGGTGCTGGAAAGGACCTTCGACGATCCCGAGACCGGGGAATTGGTGCTTCAGTTCTCCAGCACGCAATTGGACGAGGTGGAGCAAACCTTGTCCATCACCTGGATTTACGATCGGATAGGAGCAGATGAGACGGTGAAGCGGGTTCTAGCGCCAATGAAGCTGCGCTACCTATTCCGTCAAGAGGCCGAACTGCTGCTCAAGGAATCAGGGCTATCACCAAGGGCGGTCTGGGGGGATTATGGCCGCTCGCCCTACACGGTCGGGTCCGAACACCTGATCATCCTGGCAGAGAAACCAGCGCGGTGAGTGTTTCAGAGTTCTCCGGCCACCTCTGACGCCATCCGGCTGATAAAGTCAACCATGTAGTGATGGCGATCGGCCGCGATGCGCCGGCCGGTCGCGGTATAGAGCCGATCCTGCACTCGCAACAGCTTGAAAAAGAACTCGTGGTGGGCCGTGTGTTGTTCACCCGTATGTGCTCCCGCCTTGAATTCTTGCGAGACTCTGCCCCACAATGATTGCCCAAGCTCAGCGCTGTAGGCAAAAACCCGCGCCACGCCCACCGCACCTATAGCATCCAGCTTGTCGGCATCAAAAACGCACTGCGCTTCCAGCGTTTGAGGGATATCTCTGCGACCGATATCGTCCGACCGGGCGCCACCGGAAGAGGTGCGGAACCGGTGTGCCTGGACGCAGTGTGCTGCTGCCTCTACCCGCGCGGCAGGCCAATCCATGTTCAGCAGAATTCCGCGCGTCCGTTCGGCTCCCACCAAATGGTGATGATCGCGATCCTGGCCGTAGGCCGCCACGTCATGCAGCAGCGCGGCGGTTCGCACGATCTCAAGGTCAGCACCCTCGGCACGGGCAATGCGCTCGGCCAGAGCTGTCACCCGTAGTACATGATCAAAGCCATGGGCAGTGCTTGCACCCACTGGGTAGTAACTCTTTGCCTGGGCAATGGAGATCGTCTGGCACATTGGAGCAGATTCGACGCACCCGGCCGTGTCTCGGAAAAAAAAGAGAGGGGCGCACAGATGCGCCCCTCTCCTCATCCGTCAAGCGACGGGTCTAGTACTTGTTCAAAAACAACTTGGCGGTTTTGTGACCGCTCTACCCGTGAATCACCATTGAAAACGGGAAGTTATTCCTTAACAAGTGCTAATACATGCCGCCTCCCGGAGGACCTGCCGGGGCCGGTGGTGGCTCCGGCTCAGGGATGTCTGTAATCAGCGCTTCCGTCGTCAGGATCATTGCGGCGATAGAGCATGCATTCTCCAACGCGCCCTTGGTCACCTTGGCAGGATCTATGATGCCAGATTTGACCATGTCCACGTAATCTTCTGCGAGGACGTCATACCCCAAGTGGGGGTTGTCCTGCGCCTTCTGCATTCGGCGGACCGCATCCACGATGACCGCTCCGTCTTTGCCGGCGTTGATGGCGATATGGCGCATCGGTTCTTCCATCGCCGACCGTAGAATCTCGATACCGATCTCCTCCGCCCGGTTAGCGAACTCGACAGAGTCAAGCGCGGGAAGGGCGTTGATCAGCGCCACACCACCACCAGGCACTATCCCTTCCTCGACAGCCGCCCGAGTGGCGCTCAGCGCGTCCTCAACCCGGTGCTTCTTCTCCTTCATCTCGACCTCGGTTGCCGCGCCGACGCCAATGACGGCCACACCGCCGGCCAGCTTGGCCAGGCGTTCCTGCAGCTTTTCGCCATCATAATCGCTGGTGGATTTGTCGATTTCTACCTTGATCTGCTCGATCCGGCCGCGGATACTGGATTCGTCGCCGGCGCCACCCACGATGGTCGTGTCATCCTTGGTCGAAACGACCTTGTCCGCCCGGCCCAGGTCGGCGATGGTG
>DAOUVM010000050.1 GCA_030667645.1 Ardenticatenales bacterium
CCGGAGATTGCGCAATCCATGCTGGACATGTATCCTCATCTGTTCCTGCCCGGCAGCCCGGAAGCCGATCCGGTAACCACTGCAGATGTCCTGGCGATGGTTGAGGGTGAGGTCTTGAATAGCAGTGATATGATTGCGGTCTGGGTGACGGCCGACGATCCGGAGAAAGCGGCGATCATCGCCAATGCCTGGGGGCGGGCTCTGGAGACCACCATCAACCAGTTGTACGGGCAAGAAACGGAACCTCTTCGAGTTATCGAGCCCCAGGTTGCGGAAGGGCGGGAGGATTATCAGGCAGCCGAGCAAGCGCTGAGAGAGTTCACCGCCAACGAGGACAGGATTGGCGAGATGGAGCGCCTGGTGCAAAAGAGGGAAACCACCATACAGCAGCTAATCGATGCCCAGTTGGTTATGCAGGACGAAATGGGCCAGGTTATCGTGGCCGCCAGTGCGGCCAATAGGTTGCAGCACATCGTAACCGAGCAGGTTTCCGAGAAATTATCCGATCTGTCGCAGGCCTTTGCTCGCAAGGATCGCTGTCTGAGGTTCCTCAATACTGCCAATGCGATGCTCGATTCGCTTGAGCGGGGCGGCGATGCCAGCGCCGCCAGCAACACACTGGCGCTGCAACTTCTCAAGGCGGAGGCGCTGGTCGCTTCTACCCGAGTGCTGGATACTCGCCAGATGCTAGTTCCAGATACGCTCCAGATGCCGATCCCAGAAGCATTCCAGATACACATTCAGGCATCCAGTTTCACCAGCACGGCATCTGAGCAAAGCGCCGATGTCGGCGCCCTGGTCTCGGTACTTGAGGACCAATTGGATCTGCTGGATCTAGAGATTGCTGGCTTGTCACGCGAACTGGCACAGGGGGTCGGGTTTGCCTCTCTGGATGACCTGGGCTTGGAGGGGCAGAGCCCCGCGGCCCTGGGTGAGTTGGATGGGATGCTTGGCCTCCTGGTTGAGGACACACCGCTGACACAGCAGATCGCGCTCATGGAGGAAGAGGTGCGCGAGCTTCAGGCCGAGTTGAAGTACCTGGAGAGCATCAAGAAGGATTTGGAGCAAACCCGTGATCTGGCTTGGCAGACCTATGCCACTCTCTCGACAAAGGAGGCCGAGTTGGCCTTGGCCAGCCAGTCGGTAGAGAGCGAAATCCGATTCGCCGTCGAGTCCGTGCCGCCGCGCACGCCTGAAGGTTCCGGCGCCATGACCACAGTGGCCCTGGCCGGCGCCGTTGGGCTGATGCTGGCGGTAGGCATGGCCTTTCTGCTGGATTTCATGGATCAAGAACCGGTTATCATGGGGTGGTGGAGGGCTCGACGATCACCCGGGCACTGATGCACGTGCCTGCAAGCCCGGATCCTACTCAACGGCCGGCTACTTCATCCGTCGTCACCCGCCGGGGGCCGAGGCCTGCTCTCTGTTCATTGCTGCACACTGCCAGGCGACCGGTCGGATTCAAGACCCACCCATACGTTGCGCCTGAAATATGGCTGCGATATAATCATCTTGTCTCTGCGACAATGAGGTCGCGACAATGAGGCTGGATTGTCTGATGAGTTTCTCCCCAATAGCATTGTGATAGGAGGTACCGCATTGCACACTGTAATCTGTGCCAAACAGACGCCCAGTACGACCGCCATTCTGGCGGTGGAAGAGGGCAAGGTCACCTGGAGTGACCCCGGCGGCTCGCCCGACATTGCCAACCCCTGGGACGAGTACGCCATTGAGGAGGCGATTCGCCTCAGGGAAAAGCATGGTGGCAAGGTAACCGCCATCAGCATGGGGCCGGACGAAGCCCGTGAAGCGCTCAAGACCGCGATTGCCATGGGGTGCGACGAGGCTGTGCTGATCACGGATGAAGCGATCAAGGGCTCCGACACGTTGGCGACCAGCTATGTCTTGGCCAAGGCGATCGAAAAACTGGGAGATGTGGACCTGGTCATCTTTGGCCGTCAGGCGATTGATGGTGACACCGGTCAGACCTCCATGCAGGTTGCGCGACGTCTGGGGTGGACGCCGCTCAGCTTTGTGTCTTCTGTGGACGAGTTGGATCTGGAGGGCCGGACGGTCAGCGTGACCCGCGCTATCGAGTCCGGCCGGCAGAAGGTCAAGGGCGCCATCCCAGCCGCCATGAGCGTGCTGAAGGAGATCAATGAGCCACGCTACCCTTCATTCAAGGGGATCCGCAAGGCAACCAAGTACATGAAGCGCGAACTATGTGCTTGGGGTGCGGCCGATCTGGATGCCGATGCGAACAGAATCGGCGAGGCAGGCTCAGGCGTGAACTGGCCTGAGGTCTATTCGCTGCCACCCAAAGAAGGCGAATGCACCATCATTGAGGCTGATACGCCCGAGGCGGCCGCTGTCGCCCTGGTGGACAAGCTGTTTGAGGAGAAGGTGATATGAGCGCCATCTGGGTATGGGTGGAACAGCACGACGGTGAGGTACTTCCGGTCTCGTGGGAAGTGCTGGGCGCCGGCCGAACCGTGGCAGAAGAGTTGGGCGTCGGGCTTTCTGCCTTGCTCTTTGGGCAGGGCATAGAAGGCTTGGCCCAGGACATCATCCAACGCGGCGCCGACAAGGTGTACCTCTGCGACGATGCTACGCTGGCCGATGGGCGAGCCGAACCGTACGCCAGCCTGCTCTCCAAGCTGGCAGGCGAACACAAACCGCAGGCTATCCTGGCGGGATCGACCTCTTCCGGCCGCGACGTGTTGGCCTTGGCGGCTGTGGACCTGGAAGCTGGACTCGTTCCGGACTGCACTGCATTGGCGGTTCAAGATGGCCGGATAAAGGCTACCCGGCCGGTCTATGCCGGCAAGCTCCTTTCCAATGTCTACTCCAAGGGCGACACCCTGCTGGCGAGTCTGCGCAGCCGAGCTTTCCCACCGGCAGAGGCGGATGCCGGCCGCAGCGGCGAAACCGTCGTGGTGGAACCGGCCATGCAGCCGGACGACATCAGGGTCGAGGTTCTCGGGTTGGAAGCGAGTGAGGGCACCGCTAGTCTGACTGACTCTGCCACCATTGTGAGCGGCGGCCGCGGTGTAGGTGGCCCAGAGGGGTTCGAGCCCGTCCGCCAGTTGGCCACCACCCTGGGTGGGGCACTCGGCGCCAGCCGTGCAGCCGTTGACGCTGACTGGATCCCCTACGCTATGCAGGTTGGCCAGACCGGAAAGACTGTCTCTCCTGACCTCTATGTGGCAGCCGGCATCTCGGGCGCCATCCAGCACCTGGCTGGAATGCGTACTTCCAAGATCATCGTTGCCATCAACAAGGACCCAGAGGCGCCCATTTTCAAGGTGGCTCAGTACGGAATCGTGGGCGATCTGTCAAAGATTGTCCCCGCGATGGTTGCGGAACTCGAAAAGCGTTTATAGAGCTTCCGTATCGCGTATTGCTGCGCAAAGGCCCCCGTCACCCTGGCGGGGGCCTTTTTGTTCGGGTTGAGACACAGTCTGGCATTCTTGGGGTTGATCTTCTACACTGTGTTGTGCACTCGTTGTGGGCATAGCCGTGTACGCTCGATTCCCCATTCCAGTGGCCGAGTCGGTCCTTGACAAGTGCCTTGTTCGAACATCAGCTCAGCCACGGGATCACAAACAGGAACAGGCTGCCAACACCGAGAAGCGCCAGCCAGCCCGCCACTGCCGCGATCAGCAGCCAGCGTCTCCCAACGGGGAGCAGGCTGTTCAGCCACAAGAGTCCTGCCACCGCAATGCACCAGCCACCTGTGAATCGATTCCCCGTCGCCGTGAGCAGGATCGCTATCGGAACTAGTGCGGCGGCCGCGATGCGTGCCGTTCGGGCCTGGGTTAGCTTCTCCCAACCCACGCCGGCCGCCAGGCCCAACGGGATTAGCGCCGGGAAGAGGTATCGGCCCTGATGCTGTACAAAGCTGAGGTTCCACCAGAGATAACCACTGATGGTGAGGACGGTGGACAGTGCCAGTAGCCTCGGGACGTAACGGCTGGCCAACTGACCTGCTTCTCTCTGCGCTGGTTCCTTGCCCATTTGGCCGAACGCAGCCAGGCAGAGTCCCAAACCCGTTACTCCGGTCAGCACGCCCAAAGTCTGGTATATCCGCGCGTCCATCGCCACGCTCATCCAGCCAAACATTCCCCAAAAACTCTGAAAAGTGTACTGGACAAAGCGATCCAGGGTGGCGGCCAATCCGTTGGCGGCTATCCAGCCGGCCGTCGTGGGCTGCCCGAATACCACCTCGTCATGCCGGCCGATCCCCATCCAGTCCATACCCCCATAGGTGGCAATGTTTCGGCCCCACCAAATCGCCCCCAGCAGCAGCGCGGGTCCAAATAGAACCGCCAGTTGCCGGACCAGTGAGCCAATCGGCTCTTTCTGACGACGCCAACGCAAAACGAGTGCGACCCCCAATACCGGCGCAGCGACATAGGCCGTGGATTTGGTCCAAAAGATGGCGCCCAGCACCAGTCCCAACAGCCATGGCCTGGCCGTGTCCCCGGCCGTGAGCATCGTCGCTGTTCCCAGCAGTGCCGCCGCTAGCAGTAATTCCGCCAGGCTGTCATTGTTCACCCCGGCCATCATGGCGATGTGTTGCGGAATAAAGGCAACTAGCGCCACAGCCGTCAGCGTGACCAGCGGCCGGGCCGGATAGATACGCTTCCCGACCAGGTAGGTCAGCACGACCACACCGGCGCCCAGCAGGACGGAAAAGAGCCTCAGGGGAAGCAGGGCCCCATCGAAGAGTAGGAAAATCGGCGTCGCCAGCAGATAGTAGAGAGGCGGCTGGTGGTCTTCGTACTGGATTCCAGAGAGTGAATACTGCGGGGGAAACCGCTCCGAGACGACCAGTTCCTGGTAGGTCTGGTCATAATCGCCCGGCTCGATGATGGGGAGTATCCCGACCGCCAATTGGCGGATGTAATTGTAATGCGCCGGTTCGTCGGGCACCTGCCAGGGCGGCGTTAGCAGTGCATAGGCCGAACTGATGACCACATAGACCAGCACGATCAGGGACAGCGCCAACTGCTCCCGCGGCCGACCGTGACGTAGTTCTGTGACAAAGGCGTTCATTCTTCTCGGGTGTGATTATCGCAATAGTCCACAAAGCTCGCCAACCGTTCATAGTAGGCTGGACCGCCGACCTGATACACGTCATGATGATCAGCGCCGGGTACTGGAAAGAAGAACTTGGGCTCGTGGGCGGCCTGGTAGAGCGCCTCGCCCATGGTCAGCGGAAGCAGGCTGTCCTCTTCCCCGTGTGTGATCAGCAGTGGCGCCACAACCCGGCCGACCTTGACCTGCGAGTTGTAAAAATCTGGGATGGCGTTCCCCAGCATCCTTGCGTGCATCACCGGGATTAGGAGCCGAGTCACCTCCCGCCCACTGGCAAAGCTGCTCTCCACGATCAGGCCGTGGACCTGGCGGCCGAGCCGAACCGCCAGTTCGATGGCCACCGCTCCGCCGAGCGAGTGCCCAAACAGGATGACGCGCTCAGGGTCCACCTCCGGTTGCCGGCAAACTGTCTCAAAGGCAGCTTCGGCATCCATGTACGTGCCTTCTTCCGTTGGCTCACCGCCGCTCCGCCCATACCCGCGATAGTCGAACAAAAAGACGTTGATCTGCAGCTTGGCACGCAGGGCCGCCGCATTCTCCACCCGGTGGCTGATATTGCCCGCCACGCCGTGCATGAACAAGACCGTGATTGGGTTGCGGCCGGGGCCGGAGCGGTCCCGGGTGTCCAGCGGTACAAACCAGCCATGCAGGCCGGTCCCATCACGAGCCCGGAAAACCACATCCCTGTATGCCAGCCCCAATTGGTCCGGCGTGATGAAGAATCCCCGCTCCGGCCGGAAAAAGAGCGAGTTGATCAATTGGACGCCGTCCAACTATTCTCGCAACCTCTCTCTTTCCTCAGTCACGATCTCTGGCTCTAGTTTCTTGAACAGCGGCATCGGCTTGCGCAACTCTTGTCCGGCCGGGAGCTGGCTCGGCGCCCAATTGCCGGTCGCCTTTTCCGGTTCATAGGTCAATGCACTGTGGGCGCGACCGGACTCTTGGTATTCCTGGATGGTCACGTCCCCAAAGAGTCGCCCTTTGAATCCCAGGAAATGGTGCAGTCGCTCCGATGAAAAGGGGAGGAAAGGGGCGAGGAGCACTTTGAGGTTGTCGATCACTCGCAGGATCGTGTAGACCGTTTTGGCCGCTGCTTTCTTGTCGGTCTTGACCTCGAACCACGGAGCCTGGTCGTCCAGGTACTTGTTGGCCTCGCGCGCCAGCGCCATGGCTTCTCCGAGTGCGCTGCGAAAGTGGCACCCTGCCAACTGCGCTCCAACTGTATCAAAGGCGGACTCTGACTTGGCGATTAGTGCCTCATCGGCCGGTCGCAGACCGTCGTGTTCCGGTACCCGCCCGTCAAACCGCTTGTAGGCAAAGCCCAACATTCGATTGGCCAGGTTGCCCCAGGTAGCCACGAGTTCGTTGTTGTTTCGGGCGAGAAAATCATCCCAGCAAAACTCGGAATCCCGCGTCTCTGGCATCGCTGCCGTCACATAGTAGCGGATGGCATCAGGATCGTAGCGCTCCAGCAGATCCGGCAGCCAGATCGCCCAGCCGCGGCTCTTGGAGAACTGGCGGTTCTCAATGTTCATGAACTCGTTGGCCGGCACATCGTGGGGAAGATTGAGTTGCTTGCTCGTATCATCATCGTACAGGCGGCTCACCCCCATCAATTGGGCCGGCCATATCAACGCATGGAACGGAATGTTGTCTTTGCCGATAAAATAGTACGATAGCGCTTCTGGGTCGTACCACCACTCCTTCCATGCCTCCGGCTGGCCTTGATTGTGTGACCACTCGATGCTGGCCGAGAGATAGCCGATCACCGCTTCGAACCAGACGTAGAGCCGTTTGTCTTCCCATCCGGGAAGCGGTACGGGAATGCCCCAGGAGAGGTCACGCGTGATCGGCCGCCCTTTCAGCCCGGTCTCGATGTAACTGCGCACAAAGTTCAGCACGTTCGGCCGCCAGTGCTCCTTGTTCTCCGCCAGATAGTTGGCCAGCGCCTCCGAGAACGCTGGCAGGTCCAGAAAGAAATGCTCTGTCTCCCTCACCACTGGGGTCGAGCCGTCTGTCTTACTGCGCGGGTGGATCAATTCAGTGGCCTCCAGCAGCTTGCTGCAATTGTCGCATTGGTCGCCACGCGCGCTTTCATGGCCGCAATACGGGCATTCCCCTTCCACAAAGCGATCTGGCAAGAAGCGGTCTTCCTTCTCCGAGTAGAAGAGTCGTTGGAGTTCCCGGTACAGATGCCCGCGCTCCAGCAGGCGGGTAAAGATATCTTTGGCCACCCGGTGGTGATTTTCCGTATCCGTGTGGGTAAACAAGCTGTAGCTGATGCCAATAGCTTGCTGAGTGTCCAGGAACCGCTTGTGATAGCGCTCAAATACCTCACGAGGTGTGGCGCCTTCCTGGTCGGCCGTGATGGTTACTGGCGTTCCGTGACTATCCGAGCCGGAAACCATCAGAACGTCGTTCCCCGCCATCCGATGATAGCGAGCAAAGATGTCGGCCGGGAGATATGCTCCTGCCAGATGACCGACGTGCAGGTCTCCATTTGCATACGGCCATGCGACCGCCACCAGAATTCTCTTTGACATGCTATGCCTCCAGGTCACAATCCGGCCCTACCAGTTGCCCTCGTGCCGAGCGCAATGTTGGGCCCGAACGTTGTTTTGGCTGTGTTTCGATACCCTCACAGATTGGCCTCCATCGTGTGACGGGAGAACAGTGGAAACAAAAAACGCCAGCGCGAGGCCGGCGTCGCAGAACACCTTGCCGTGGGTTAGGTCCGTGCAGGACCGCCAACCGCCGACGGTTTCTCGCCTCCCGTCAGCCACGGCCGGTTGCACATGGCCATGATGCAGTTCCAGGCTCGGTCGTTTGCATGTCGCATAGTGGCGAGATTGTAACCTAATCAAAGCCACGCGTCAATGGTCGGTTGCGAGGGAGCAAGGAACGCTGTTCCAGTTTTTCGGCGCGGAACAGCAGAGGGAACGGATTTTCCTGCCCCCTTGGTCTCTGGTAAAATCTGGCTTGAATCAGGTTGGCAGAGCACGAATGAATAGACTGAACCGCCCCGTGCGGCAAATTTCCGCATTTGCATGGATGATGATGGCAGTGATGCTGGCAGTAGCCGGCATCATGGCACCTCCGGTCAGGGCCTCTGGACCACTTGTGCTGGCCTTTTACTATGCTTGGTTTGATATGGGCACCTGGGACTCGGGCCAGCTACCGGATCTCCCGGCTCAAGTTTACGTCTCGGCTGATGCTGGCACGATCGATCGGCACGTAACTCAGGGCCAAGCCGCCGGGATTGATGGCTTTGTCCAATCGTGGTACGGGCCGGGTGGGGATAACCAGACCGAAGGGAACTTTCAGTCGCTGCTAGCTGCGGCCGCCGCGCGCGGTTTTGTAGCGGCGGTGGATTTCGAGGTTGGCAGCCCGTATTTTGCCAGCCCCGCTGATCGGATCGCCGCCCTTCAGTATCTTCTCTCCACTCACGTCAATCACCCTGCCTATCTGCGAATAGATGGCAAACCGGTGGTTTTCTTCTGGGCCTCCTGGCTGCTGCCCGTGGGCGAGTGGGCTGATATCCGTGCCCAGGTGGACCCAGATGGAAATTCGATCTGGATAGTAGAGGGCGCCTCGGCCGATTACCTCTCGGTGTTTGATGGATTGCATCTGTACAACATCGCTTGGTCCGACACTCCTGCTGGTACGTTGTCGTACTGGGGTGCACAGGTGCGGGGTAGAGCTGATGCGCTGGGCAGCTACAAGTACTGGGCGGCCACGGTCATGCCGGGCTGGGATGACACACGCATTCCCGGCCGCAGCGGTGCGTTCGTGCGTGAACGTGCCGGAGGAGCGTATTATCAGCAGTGCTGGGCCGGTGCTGTTGCCAGCAGCCCGGACATGGTCATCATCACTAGCTTCAACGAATGGCTCGAAGGCTCGATGATCGAGCCGAGTGTGAGCTATGGAGACAGTTACCTGAATCTGACCGCGCAGTTGGCGGCCGCCTTCAAGGCGGGCGGAGTTCCGTCCTTGCCTCCGCTACCGCAAGCCGATCCTACCGCCGCTCCGCAGCCTACCCCTTCACCCACCACGACTGTCTCTCCCGGGCCAACGGCGCTGCCCGATCACACGGCCACTCCCCGGCCGGACGGTGCGATTGTGCATGATGTGGAACCGGGGGACACACTGCTGGGGATTGCCGGACGCTATGGGGTAGAGCTTGATGAACTGCTCGCTGTCAATGGGTTGGAGAGTGAGAGTATTCTTGCCATCGGCCAGCTCGTCGTCATCACCATGATTTCACCAACCCCGCCGCTAATTCGGGCCACTCCCACGGTCAAGGCGGCGCCTGCCCCTTCACCGACATCTCGCCCGCTGGATGCGCCAGCAGGCGCGGCCCCTCCGGAGAAGGTGCAAGCGATTGTTTCCCCCACACTGACGGCTTTCCCCAGCCCGACCTCGGTTCTGACGCTGGCGCCGGCGGCGAGCCTAACAGCGAGTCCAACGGCGAGTCCCTCCGCCACGCCGGCGAAACCGGCTTTGGTTTGGCCCTGGGCGGCCGGTCTGATAACCCTCGGCGTGATTGTCCTGTGGCAGAGTAGTATCCGCAACCGGAGGGTCTAGCGGCTGCTCGAGTGGTCGGCCCTCTTGCTGTCCGTGACGTAAAAGCCCGGCCCCCGAAAGTGTATGGCCGGGTGGCTTGGCAATCGGCGAACGTTATCGTGTCCTGACGGGCAGAACACGACCGGTCGGTCGTCGAACCCCTGGCGGCGCTCAAAACGCCGGCCACACACGCGGCAGATATAATCGTATCGTGGCATACCAGAACTCTAGTCTCAAGAGCCCCCGAGGAGTTCATCACCTTGGGGGTCCAGAATCCTGCGGCGGCGTCAGCCTCATGGCTCACAACCAATAGCGCGCAGCCAGGTCCAGTTGAGCGCCCCGTCGGCGGAGGTCTCTGGGGGTGGCAGGGAGCACTGCTGCCTACCACCCCCAGATTCTACCTCTCACGACGCGGGTTCTGCTAGAGTGATCTGCCCTAGCAGTTTGTCGGAGAACCTCTTTTGTCCACCGGCAAAATCGTAGTAAACTTCAGGCATGGTCAGAAAATTCAGAACCGTCAATTACGAAGAAACGCTCAATCTCAAGGTCAGCTTGAAAGATGTCCTGCCGCCCGAC
>DAOUVM010000207.1 GCA_030667645.1 Ardenticatenales bacterium
AATTTCTGGCTATGGGGTTGTTGGGCGAGATTCTTGTTCGAACCTATTACGAGAGCCAGGACAAGCCAACTTACCACGTTAGAACGGTGCTCTCAAGAGATCGCTGAGCCCTGATTCCGACTTTTGGCGCCAGGGTACCTACCTCTGCCATTCCACGCTCGGTTTCAATCAATGTTGTTCCGGTTGGGTTCTCCCGCCCCCGACCGTTGGAGCCTAGAAACCCGCGGGCGTCAGGCGCCGGGAAAAATCAAGGGCCGGCGGGCGGATTTCCCCACCGGCCTTGACGGTCACTCCGTGGCGCTAGTGTGATAGTCTACCCGGGGTACTCGATCGGCGCGACCGTGGCCTCGATTTCAGCCTCCATGTCGCTGATCCTCTGGAGCACCGTCCGAACGATCTCTTCCGCCGGCACTGTCCAGCTTCCCTTGCCATCACGACGCTTGAGTTCCAGTCCGCCTGCAGTCAAGGCGCGCTCTCCCACCACCAACCGCAGCGGTATGCCAATCAGATCTGCATCGTTGAACTTGACTCCCGGGCGTTCGTCCCGATCGTCGTACAGCACTTCAACTCCGACCCTCTGCAGATCTTGATACAACTGCTCAGCCATTGCTTGCGTATCAACCTTTTTGCCTGGCAGGAATACAAGATGCACCTGATAAGGAGCAACAGTGATCGGCATGATGAGGCCATGCTCGTCATGGTGTTCCTCAGCTACGCAAGCCAGCAGCCGGCCGGGGCCTATGCCGTAGGAGCCCATGACGATGGGTTTGAGCTGTCCATCCTTATCGAGAAAGTTGGCCCCCATCGCCGCGCTGTAGCGAGTACCCAGTTGAAAGATGTTGCCAATCTCTACTCCGCGCGACATGCGCAGAGGTGCGCCACACTCGGCGCAGCCGTACCCCTCTTGCGCGGCCGAGATATCGGTGATAAGGTCAGCCGCATAATCCCGATCATAGTTGACGTTCTTGTAGTGATAGTCTACTCTGTTGGCTCCTCCGACCATATTGGGAGATCGTGGAATCAGGTCGTCCACCACCACCAGTATGTCCTTTATGCCGATCGGCGATCCAAAGCCTGGCTCTATCCCCTTGACAGATATCTCCTCTTCCGTTGCCGGCCGCAGCTCTTTGGCACGGAGCGCATTCGTCAACTTGGTTTCGTTCAGCTCCATATCCCCGCGCAGGATGGCCAGCACGAACTTCTCCACGTCTTGCTCGTCCTCGGCCACGGTGGCAATTAGAAAGATCGCCTTGGCCGTCTTGCTCTCTGGAATTCCCATGAACTCTGCGAGTCCGGCGATAGTCTTGCAGTCCGGGGTGTAGACCTCTTCCAACCGGAGTGCTTCCTCGGCCGGGGGTGCCTCTTTCACGAACGGCGCGACTTGGCGGTTGGAGGAATAGCCACAGTTGTCACAGAGCACCAGGCTGTCTTCGCCTATCGGCGTCAGGTACATGAACTCGTGGGCCAGCTTTCCGCCCATCATGCCCACATCCGATTTCACTGCAATGCACGGGACGAGACAGCGGTTAAAGAGGTCAAAGTAGGCTTGATAGTGCGCCCTGTACTGTTTGTCCAAGCCTTCCCAGTCACAGTCCAGGGTATAGCTATCTTTCATGCGGAATTCGCGTACCCGAATCAGGCCCGCGCGCGGCCTGGGGTCGTCGCGGAACTTTGTCTGGATGTGGTAGACCAGCAGCGGGAGCTGCCGGTAGGAGCGAATCTCCTGCCTGGCGATGTCAGTGACGACCTCTTCGTGGGTCATGGCGAGGACCATGTCCCGCCCCACTCGATCCACAAAACGGGCCATCTCAGCTCCGATCTCGTACCAGCGGCCGGTCTTTTTCCAGACCTCGGCAGGGTTGACCACTGGCATCTCCATCTCCTGCCCGCCAATGGCGTCCATGGCGCCGCGGATGATGTTCTCAATCTTGACCAGCGATCGCTTGCCCAGCGGCATATGGCTGAACAGACCCGCGCCTAGCTGTCGGATGTATCCGGCCCTGAGAAGCAGGCGGTGACTGGGGATCTCGGCCTCACTTGGGGGACGGCGCAAGGTCTGACTAAACAGCCGGGACATTCTCATGTTGATTTACCTCCTCGAATACCTCTTTGTCGCCGCGCTATTGTATCATACCAGGCGTGGTTGATAACTCTCCTCATCTGACCAGCTCAATACTCATTGCTACCGCTTCGCCCCCGCCCAGGCAGAGCGTCGCCATGCCCGTCCTAAGATTGCGCTCCTGAAGCGCGGATATCAAGGTTACGGCGACCCGGGTCCCGGAACAGCCGATTGGGTGTCCCAGGGCGATGGCGCCACCGTTGACGTTCACACGGTCCCAATCCCATGCTAGCTCCCGGCCGTCAGCCAGGCATTGAACGGCAAAGGCCTCATTGGCTTCGATCAGGTCATAGTCATCAATCGCCGCCCCGGTCTGTTCCATCAGCTTGCGCACGGCAAAGATGGGAGCGGTAAAGATCTCCAGTGGCTTGACTCCGGCTTGGGCGTAGCCAGTGATGGCAGCGATAGGCGCAACCCCCAGGGCTTCTGCCCTCTCCAGTGCCATGATGACGGTTGCTGCTGCGCCATCGGTGATGCCGGGGGCGTTGCCCGCTGTGATCAATCCGTCTTTCTGAAAGGCCGGGCGCAACTTGGCCAGCTTTTCCATCGTCGTGTCCGATCGAAGGGATTGGTCCACATCGAAACGAATCGGGTCTCCTCTGCGCTGCGGCACCATCACGGGGACGATTTCCGCTTCGAACTTGCCGGCGGCTTGAGCTGCGGCCGCTTTGGTTTGGCTGTTGTAGGCATACTCGTCCGCTTCCTCGCGGGTCAAATCGAATTCGCGAGCAATCCATTCGGCCGAGTTTCCCATGTGTTGGTTCTCAAACGCACACCACAAACCATCAGAGACCACCGCATCATACAGCGTGTCGTGCCCCAGCCGATAGCCAGTGCGCCCTTTGCGCAGCAAGTAAGGGCACTGATTCATGCTCTCCATCCCCCCGGCCACAAAGATGTCACCGTCGCCGGCCTGAATCATAGAGGCGGCCATCATCATCGTCTTCAGGCCTGACCCACAGATCTTGTTGACTGTCGTAGCAGTGATGTGATCGGCCGGCAGACCCGCCGTGATCGCCGCCTGCCTGGCAGGAGCCTGTCCACTGCCCGCCTGGACCACCTGCCCCATCAGAACCTCATCGACAGAATAGGGGTCGATTCCGATCCGCTCCACCGCTCCTTTGATGGCGGCCGCGCCGAGGTCGACCGCTGGGACGTTGGCCAGCGTCCCACCAAATCCGCCAATGGCGGTTCGTACTGCGCTCACAATAACTGGCGTTCGCGGATCCATGTTGCCCTCCTCACTGGACAGTTGATCAAGCTCCTTGTCGGGAGAAATGATACCGTTCTTGCTTCCATTGTGCCAATCGATGATGTTGGCATCGTGCTGCCACTTGTGCTCTGTCTCGCGCCCCCTTCACTGTCCGGTGAGTCTATCTGGCCTGCCCCCCAACTAGTTTCCCCCTGGTAGGGGAAAAGGCGTCATAGCTCTGTCCGACGCTTCCCAGAGTGGGCAGCAGACGGGCGATACGCCCACGTGTGCCGTTACGGCCGTCGTTCGTGACTTTGAGCTCGGAGAGGAGGGGCCGGTTCCAGGTCGGGCGGTGCATGGTTGGTCTCTGCACCCGCCATGGCCGCTGAATCGGGAACGTTCAGCACCGCAGGCAGTCAGTCGTGGTGCTGGAGCAGGAGGGTGCTCGGAGGAGGTGAAGAAACGACGCGCTCGGGGAGGAGGGAGACATGGGATTGCAGAAACAGCGCTCTGATGGTTTCTCGACGCCGTATCTGTCGATGGGCCCGCAGTGATCCTGAAATCCGGGTGCTGCAACCAAGACTGAAAGGCAAGTCAGAGCGTCGAACTACTGTCTGGCCCGTCTACCCAACCATGACCCGAGCGTCTCCCTCCCGCCTGGTGACCCCTTCTTGATCTAGGTACTCTAGGAGACTCAGGACATACTTACGGCTGCTGTGAAAGAGATCGCGTGCCTCGGCAACAGAGATGGAGCCATGCTCGGCCACAAAGCGTCGAACGGTCGTTATGGCCTGGTCTATGGTCTCGGCGAGAAAGAGCACGTCTGGGCTGATCTGCACCAGCTCGCCCCGGCCGGCCAACACTCCCAGCACATCTTCCCCCACGGCCCTGACACACTCTTTGTATGAGGGGGTGCCAAAAGGGTCGGCATGGAAACGGTGCATTAACTGGTCCACTGCAGTTTGCTGCTTGGACGTGAAGCGGATCCCGTGGCCTGGCAGGCGGACAAGTACTCCCTCATCCTGCAGGTGGCTCTGCTGCGCTGCCAGTTGCATGAAACCATTGAATTCCTTGGCACTCAATCGCAGCCGGCTCTTGAGCTCTTCGCGCATCATACCTGGCCTGAGCGGATTATCCTGGTGATAGGTTGCCAGCAGGGTGGTGGCGTTTTCCAGCAGCTTGGTCCACATGGTACGAGCCAGCAACAATTGTGCCGGGCCCTTGCTCCCAATGGCAACAACCCGACCTGCTTCGATCAATCCAGGTACCAATAACGCCACCTCGGCTGGGTCTAGCCGGCTGTGGCCGATTGCCTCTGTACTGGTCAACGGGCCACGAGTCTCGAGCGTCTGGACTAGAACCTCGGCCGGGGTTCCCTGAGCCAGGGTTTCCAGACGAGCGACCACATCCGGGCGGAACCGCCGGTGCCGGCGGCGCGGAGCGGGGTCGACCAATGTTCCGCCGCCCAATGTCTGGCCAGGTGACGGACGGCGCAGGATGAATCGATCTCCCGTCACCCACGCGACCGGCGCCGACAGCCGCAACTGGACCCATCCGCTGGCTCCGGGCTGAATCTCTGCCTGCCCCAACACGCGAGTGCGCGCCAACGTTTCGGCTGAACCAGTGAACAGCTTGACCTCCTCATTGTGGCGCAATGGTCTATCCGACCGAGAGAGGTGACGATAGCGGACGTCGGCCAATACCGTCGGCCTGAGCCAGCCGGGAGTGGTCACTACCTGGCCGCGCTCCAGGTCGCTCTTGCTGATGCCGGTAAGGTTAATTGCCACCCGGCTGCCGGGCGTTGCCCGGTCTATCTTTCTCTGGTGTGTCTGCAGGCCACGGATGCGTGATGTGTGGCCGCCCGGTTGCACCTCTATCGTCTGCCCTGTCTCGAGCATCCCGTCTGTCAAGGTCCCCGTGACCACTGTGCCAAATCCGCTCAGAGAAAAGACACGATCGACAGGCAGCCGCGGTCGCCCTTTGTCGGGGCGGGGCGGGCGCCCGGACAGGCAATC
>DAOUVM010000018.1 GCA_030667645.1 Ardenticatenales bacterium
AGCGGCAGCAGCCAGGTCTTCCAGCCGGCCGTTGGTACAGGCGCCGATGAACGCCTGGTCAACGTGGGTCCCGGTCAACTGCGAGAGAGGCACGACGTTGTCGACCGAGTGCGGCCGGGCAATCATCGGCTCGATCGTGGTCGCGTCGTAGACCAGCTCAACCGCATAGCGAGCGTCGGCGTCCGGATAGATGGGACGATACGCTCGTTGGGCGCGTCCCTCGAGATAGTCAAACACCACCTCATCGGGCGGCAGGTAGCTATTCTTGGCCCCCATCTCGGCCATCAGATTGGGCAAGGTGGCCCGGCTGCTGAGGTCCAACGCCTGGATCGCCTCGCCCTGCCATTCCACTGACATGTACAGCGCCCCATCAGCCCCCATATCGCCGATGACTCTGAGCGCCAGGTCCTTGGACATGACTCCCTCTGGCAGCCGGCCGGTGACGGTGATCCTTAGGCTCTCGGGCACGCGCAGCCAGATTTTCCCGGTGGCCCAGATGGACGCCATCTCGGAGCGGCCGATGCCAGCCCCAAAAGCGCCCATGACTCCAGCATGCGGGGTGTGACTATCCGAGCCCAGCACCACCTCTCCCGGCAGCGAGAGCCCCTTTTCCACCAGGATCTGGTGGCAAATGCCCTCCCCGACGTCGTGAAAGTACTGCACCCCTTGCTCCTTGACCATCTCGCGGATAATGCGGTGGTTCTCGGCGTGCTTGGTGGTGGGCGCAGGGGTGGCATGATCCAGCACGATGGCGATGATCTCCGGCTGGGCGAAACGGGGGACGCCGATCTTTTTGAAAATGCCATAGATCGGCGCGGCGTTGTCATGACTCAACGCCGTGTCCGGGCTGATCTCCACAATCTGCCCCGGTACTACCTTGTCCAGGCCGGCCTTGCGGCCCAGCACCTTCTCGGCAAATGTCTGTCCCATAGGAATGCTCCGCGTCCGCACTCTGGAACCGGCGATCTGGGGGACCGGAAAGCGGCCGATCCCCCTGACCGCGGGTTATTTGAACTTGACCAACTCGAAATCGGTGAAATCCATGTGGTGGAAAATGATCGACTCTGGCCGGCGCTTGAACTTGTCCCCCTCCCAAGCGTGGGTCGCGACGACGTGCATCACCCCTTTCGGCAGGTCGTGTTTCCAACAATAGCCGACGGCCGACCACGGATGGCGCAGGTACTGGTACATCTCGCTGAACTCGATACCGCCTTCCGGCCGTTTTTTGAACTCGAGTAACTTGCCCACATCCGCCAACAGCGCCCCGGCCACCAGGTGATCGTGGTTGATCCGGTCCTCAATCCGATCGCCGTAAGCTTCCCGCAGTATCTTTTCGGTGGCGATGCAGAGCTTGGCCACGGTGCGGACGTGTTCAATAAAGGTCACGTCGACATCATCGGCGAGCAGAGTAAAAGGGATGGCATTGACCTCTTCGGCCGTCCAGCCTCCTGCCTCCATCGCCTCTTCCCAGATGAGCGCGGTCTTTTCACGGAGATCCAGGTCGCGGATCTCGTTGATCTCGGGTAATAGCGCCTTTACGTCCACTCTCTCCTCCTAATAGGTCGATTTGCACGGACTATATGACAAAACCGGATTCCAAGTTTGGATTTCTCAAACTCTGTGTCAACAGTGAACACCGGCCGGATTCGAGTGTCCAGAAAGCTGGCCGGAATCCTCAATCGGATACCATTCTCTCTCGTCCAATTCTCAAGTTCCCGATGCAGCAACTCGGCCACACGAGAATCCACTGCTATCCTGGAATCTGTCTATCGGGAGGCCCGTCGTATTCGTGGTCTGTGGGGTGAATCCGGCGCATCGGCCGCATTCTACTCTTCTCCTCGTGGATGTGAGCCATCAGCCCCGGTACGCGGGCCATGATAAAGAATCCGTTGGCCAACTCGCGAGGCATCTTGAGGTCCACCAAAAGCGCGGCAATCGCTCCATCCACGTTGATGGGCAAGCTCCTGCCTGTCTTTTCCATCAACTCGGCAGCGAGCGCCTTGAGCAGAGATACTCCCTCGCCGGCGAGCTCCAACTCTTCAGCCAGAGCGAAAAGCCGCCGGGTGCGCGGGTCATCGGTATGAATCCGATGCCCCAGGCCGGGAATGCGCTTCTTTTCCGCACGGAACTCGTCGATCATCTCGGCCGCTGTTTCCGGGATGCTCTTCCCGCTGGCGGCCGCTCGCTCCAGGCCATCCTGCAGGATGCCCATGCACCCATGAATAGCGCCGCCGTGGAACTCGTTGATGCTCAGAATACCGGCCGCGATCGCAGCGTTCAACGGAGCGCCAGTGCTGGCGGCCGTTCGTGCCGCCAGTGCGCTCGGCGGCGTCGCGCCGTGGTCAATCGAGCAGACAAGCATTGCGTCCATCAGCTTGCCCACGTTCGCCGACGGCAAATCCCCCGTGAGCGCCAGGTAGACAACTTGCCCGAAACTCACGTTCCCCATCAGTTCGTCAACCCTGTATCCACGCAAGCGCAGTTCGTTGGCCTTGACGTTGGTAATCCCTGTTGTCCAATGCAGATTGCTCATCATCGCTCTCCTAATGGCGAGTTCGGTAGATTTCTGGACCGGAGGATCGGATTCTCACATTCTGCCGATCCGCGAACCACTCTGATCCCTCCCTACAACACTCCCATATCCTGCAGGATCTCCTTGGTCCGATGGGGCAACTCGCTGAACGAGTCAACCACGTGGCCGCCAGCCTCTCTCAGCGCCCCCACCTTGCCGGCGTGGGTGCCCCGATTCCCCTCGACAATGGCGCCCGCATGGCTAAAGCGAGTGCCACTCTTGGCCGCTTTGCCGCCAACGAACGCAATGAGCGGCTTTGTGAACTGGCCGCTGGCGATCAACTCAGCCACCCTCTCCTCCTGGGTGGTACCGATCTCGCCAAACATCACCACCGCCTTGGTTTCCGGGTCTTGCTCATAGAGCTTGACCACCTCTGGATGGGGCAGGCCCACGACCGCATCCCCGCCGACGTGGACCAAAGTGGTCGCACCAATCCCTTCCTGGGCCAAATAGTATGCCATGGAAGAAGTGATGCCCCCGCTCCGGGAGGTGATGCCGACCGGTCCCTGGAAGAACCATTCTCGGGCGCTGGCAGCGCGGCCGCCCATCATTCCCAGCACGGCCTTGTCGGGACTGAGCACGCCCAGGGTGTTGGGGCCCACAAAATGAGCGCCCCGATCCCTGGCCAGCGCCGCAATGCTCAACACGTCATAGATCGGCACCCGGTCCGGCACGATTACCAGCAGCTTGACCCCCGCCTCAATCGCCTCCATCGCCGCACTCTTGACCAGCGGTGCGGGGATAAACAGCACGCTCACGTCAATCGAACCCAACTCTTCCCAGGCTTCCTGTACGGTATCATACACCGGCACGCCGATCACCTGTTGCCCCCCCTTGCCTGGCGTCACACCGCCCACCACGTTGGTGCCATAATTCTTCATCAACTCGGCCCGGATCATTCCTTCCCGGCCGGTGATTCCCTGGACAATCACTCGCTTGGTTTGATCTATCAATATCGACATGGTTTCACCCGTACTCTCGCTGGAAAACAGGGGACTCGGGAATCAAAGATTCGAGCCCAGTGCCTCTTCTGCCGGTCTATCAGTGTCCTAGCCTATCCCGGTACTCGTCCAACCCTTCGATGGGCAGATCAACAAAGCCACCGCGATTGCCATGAAAATAGCATTCAACATCGCAGGCCAGACATTCTATGCAGCGCCCTTTCTTGGCCTCTTCAGGAGTGACGTTGAGCACCGGTAGACCCTCGTCGTTCAGGCTCAGTATCTTGCGCGCACACGCCTCGATGCACACTCTGGTTTCACACTCGGAGCAGCGGGCGTGGTCCAGCGTCACGCTGCCCCCGGTCACGGTCTCAAAGCGGTATGGCTTGACCACCGGCGGGCGGACTCGACCGGCCGGCGTCTCGGCCGGCGCCCGGTATCCCTCAATGAGCGCATCCAGCCGGCCGGCGCAGAAATCGGGTGAATCGTCCTTTCGGTACCCTTCCACCGGGGCCGGGATGATGCCATTGACCCGCTCCAGAATCTCCACTGCCTCGTCTTCGGCGTTGCCGCCCAGTCGGATGACGGCCGGGACGGTCAGCGGTTCTTCCAGGAAGGCCTTGACCAGCCCACGAGCAGAGTGGAATTGTTCCTGGCTGGCGACGCCCGAGCCGGAGCCAAAGTAGCCATCAAGCCCGGGCTGGGAGAGGATGATCTTGGCGGCACGGTACACCTTGCTGGCCGGCGGGTTGCCGCTGGTATCCACAAAGTTGGCCAGCTTGTATCCACGCTGCAGCACGGCATCCATGGTCATCATGCTGCCCCCGCCTCCAGCGCCATGAAATCCAACGACCTTTTCCCCCTCTTGGCGGTCCTCGTGCAACTGCAGGAAAAAGAAGGTGCCCCGATAGTCATTCGCCTCGACCGCATAAGCAATGCGCTCCAGTTCGGTGGGCGGCCGGTCCATCTCCCGCGCAATCTCAATTCCCAGCTCTTTGTGGCGAAAGATGGCATAGTCGTCGACCGTGACGCGGCAGTCGGCTGCCAGCAACCGGCCGTCGGCCGTAAGAGCGAGCGGGTTGATCTCGGCCGCGCGGGCCTCGGTGTCCCTCGCCGTATGCCAGAGCCGCACCAGCGTCCCGGCCAGCTTGTTGAGCAGCTTGCCCTTGATTCCGGCTCGCCGGGCCAGGTCGCGCGCCTGATAGTCCTGCAGGCCGCGCACGACATCAATGGTCGTCCGGGCAACCTTGTCGGGGTGCTCGACCGCTATCTCCTCAATCCCCGAGCCGCCGATGCTGCTAAAGATCATCATCGGCGCCTGGCTGACGTCGTCCACAATGATTCCGGCGTAAAACTCGCGCTCAATCTGAATCTGTTCCTCCACCAGCACCCAATCGACGGTGAAATTCTTGACCCGGCGGCCGAGCATTCCCCTCGCTGCAGCGGCCGCCTCGTCGGGCGTAGCCGCCTTTTTGATGCCCCCCATGCCGGCCCGGCCAGTTACCCAGGCCTGCATCTTGACCATCACCGGCGCGCCGATATCCTCAGCTATCGCGTGGGCCTCCTCTGGAGTGGCAGCCGCCCGGCCGCGAGGCACCGGGATTCTGTGCTGCGCCAGCAACGCCTTTCCCTGAAACTCATGTAATCGTGCCATAGGTACTTCTCCGAGTTCGATAAATGGGGGAAACTGATGCGCGATTCGATGAAATGGCCAAATCCCTGCCGACCAAACGCCTGCTAGACCCAATCATTCTATCCGGGCAAGGCCGGGTTGCATCCGGCAAAGGTCATCAAAACCCGGTGACGAAAGGCAGGAACCTGGAGGGGCCGCTCCATGCAAGGTGCCCGAATAAGCGCTGGTGAATCGTCCTCTTTCTCCTATTCTGCTGTCTTCCTGACCTCCACCGTCGGCCCCTCTACCTCCACCCAGTCGCCGGTGGTGATCCGGGACAGGTCCAGCCGGTCCAGCATCGGGATGTCGCTGATGATTGCTCCGACGGCGACAATCGTTTCGCTTTCCGCGTTCAGAATGGCAGCCGGTGCGGCGCCGACCTTCTTCATCCAGTAGATAGTATAACTTCCCACCGTGCTCCCCTTGCCGGTAGGAAAGCAAAGAACCGTCCCGGTCACGCACTCTCCCTCCAACGGGTGCCCCTTTTCAGTGATCACACCCGTATCCGGGTCCACCCCGCCGAGAAAGCCAATCGGCTCCGAGCTGACCAGGGCGCGTCCAGCAGCCGTTCCTCGTTTGATGACGCGGCCGGTTAATTCCACCTAGGCCTCCCAGCGCCCCGTCAACATCGCGCGCTGCAATTGCCCCCAGCTCCCGTAGCGAACAGCCATCCCCAGATACGAGGGAGCGTAGCACGCCCCCTTGGCGCTCTCGGTAGCCATCGTCTGGTACCGGCCGCTTACGGGAGCCACCACCACACAGGTATCCGCCACCACCTCGCCGCCGGCCGCTTCTATGGTCGCCACGTAACCCGCGTCTTTTGCCTGGGCGCGCACATGCCGGCTTGTCGTGATCCAGACATCCGGCAAGAATCGCTTGCCCTCCGCAAAGGCGGCTAATCGCGCCACCTGCGACAGAGAAGCATGCGGGCAACCCAACCAGACCAAATCGATCTCTGTTGTCGCGCCCCCTTGGGACAGAGCCTCGTAGCCCGATTCAAGACTGTCGATGACCACAGTGGTGTGATCCGGCCGGAGCATGTCGCCGGCGCACGCCTCAGGTGTGACCCCTCTGATGTGATAGAGCGCCACCGCTCCGCTGGCGGCCATCGCCGCGCCGAGAGCTTTGAGCTTTTCGGTCAGGGAACTGGCAAAGGGCGATTCATCAGACCGGGAGATCAACTCGGATTCCCCGGCCGTCCGGTTGCCCAGATCGCCAAAGAACGGCACCCCGTTCTGTACCTGCTTGCCTACCAGGTAGCCTAGCGCCCCCCAGTCAGCCACCTCTTCCACCGAGCATTTGACCTTGACCTCGACGCTGCTCAGTCGATTCTCCTCGCAGTGCAATCCATACTTGGCGGTCCGGCCGCTGATGGCGGCCGCCAGGGCGCTCGGACCCCCCTCACGATTGGTGCGGGCTCCCAGGGCGGAATTGGCAAAACTGACGGCCGAGGACTCGGCCCACGCCAGGTGTGCACCCGGGGAAGGAACTTGGCCCATATGGTAGGGCGTGCAGGTGCAGGTAGCGTCGATTCCCATCGCGGCAAAGGCCTCTATGACCTGGAGCTGCAGACCGGCAAAATCTCTATCAAAGCCCAACTCCTTCCATCGGCGCAGGTCCATCCCGGCCGGGTTAAGACAGGTCGGCACGCGGACCCGCGCGCCCTCCTGCGCCCACTCGTGCAAGAACTCTAGCCCGGCGCGGCCGAGGTTCTTGTAGCTCACCCCGGCTACCTGGACGCTCTCCACCGGGACGAGCTCTTTAGCCCCATAGATCCGACCCAGCGCAACGACGATCTCCATCGCTCTCTGCACGCCGGGGCCATGCTCACCGGCGAGCATGGATCGCTCAATAGGAGTTAGCCTCACACTCCACTCCCGGTTCCGTTAGTCACAGGAAGATCCAGCGCTATCCAGTTCCAAACTGCCGGTCTCCGGCGTCGCCCAGGCCGGGCACAATATAGCCGACCTCATTCAGCCGCTCGTCCACGGTAGCCAGGTGAATAGGAATATCGGGATGGGCAGCGGTCAGCGCCTCCACGCCCTCGGGCGCCGCCAGGATACCCACGAACTTGATCCGATGCGCCCCCCAGTGCTTGAGGATATCCACTGTGGCCACGGCCGAGCCCCCGGTAGCCAGCATCGGGTCCAGTACCAGGCAGACCCGGACGGTGGGGATGATCGGCAGCTTGTTATAGTACTCGACCGGTTGAAGGGTGTCCTCGTCCCGGTAAAGGCCAATGTGCCACACCTCGGCCGACGGCATCATCTCCCATATGCCCTCTACCATACCCAGGCCGGACCGCAGAATGGGCACCAGGCCGATCTTTTCCTGGAGATGAAAACCGGCTGCCTCTCCCATTGGGGTAGTGACGGCGGCCGGCTCCAGCGCGAGATCCAGAGTAGCTTCGTAGGCAAGAAGGATGGCGATCTCTCGGATCAGTTCGCGGAATTTTTTGGGGTTCGTCTCCTTGTCGCGCAGCTTGGTGAGTTTGTGCTTGACCAGTGGGTGGGATGAGACATGAACGTGACTCATAAGGACTCGGCTCCTTCTCTTTCCATGGATACTGCAGGCGATTGTACGGCCTGGACAGTCATCTGTCAATTGACATTGATGAGGGTGCCAAGAAAGGGATCGTGGCGACGTGAGAGGAAACGGCATTTTGTCTGTTCGTCGACACCCTCAATGCAGGGTGCTGTGCCAGGTTCTTGAAGCCGGCCGCGGAATAGGTTATACTGCCACCGAACAAGTTCTCCGCCCTCTTGACGGCGGAGAACTGAGCTCAACACTGTCCGGCCGGTTCCGAGCCGAACGATGTCCGAAGGATCCGTTTCTGTTGGCCGGGGCATCTGATGCGCGAACAGGGGACAGGCACCTTTTTCCACGGAGGGATTATGAAGGCACCGGATAGGCACCGTTGGGTCGTCGTCGCCGTTCTATTCTCTTTCATGCTGCTACATCAAGTGGACAAACTCCTGATCGGTCCGCTCACTACCCCAATCATGGAAACCTTTGGAATCAACGAGGCCCAGATGGGTGCGGTATTCACCGGCGCATTGATCGTCGGTGCTGTCATGTATCCCGTCTGGGGTATCCTCTACGATCGCTTTGCTCGCGCCAAGCTTCTCGCATTGGCTTCCCTCCTGTGGGGGTCGACAACCTGGCTGAGCGCCATTGTCCCCAATTATCCGAGCTTTCTCGCGACACGTGCCTCGACCGGAATTGACGACGCCAGCTATCCAGGTCTGTACAGTCTGATCTCCGATTACTTTGGGCCCAAGATGCGGGGCAGGATCTATGGTCTTCTGCAGACCGCCATGCCGCTCGGATATCTGCTCGGTATGTTTCTCGGCATCTTCCTGAGTGAGATCGTCGGCTGGCGCGGCGTCTTTATTGTCACCGGATCCCTTGGCCTGGTCTTGTCCGTGGTGATCTACCGGGTCGTACGCGAACCCCCGCGAGGCAAGAGCGAGCCCGAGCTTGCCGACGTGGATCAATTGGAGACCTATCGCTTTGAATGGGCAACTGCCAAGGGGCTGTTTCGCAAGCGCACCCTGCGATTGCTCTTCATTCAGGGCTTTTTTGGGGTCTTTCCCTGGACGGTGATTACCTACTGGATTTTTAGATACCTGGAGACCGAGCGCAATTATGCCTCGGAGGAGATCATGGTGACTATGGTCGTGGCGGTGCTCGCGATGGCCTGTGGGTATTTTACGGGGGGGACCATCGGCGATTTCCTATTCAGGCGCACTCCGCGCGGCCGACTCATAGTTAGCACCGTGGCTGTCCTGTTGGGTGCGCTGCTGCTTGTGGTCGCGCTAAACCTCCCACTGGCAGATCAAGGCTTGTTTATGATCACGCTGGCCGCAGCCGCGTTCTTTATGCCCATCCCGGCGCCGAACATGATCTCCACCATCTATGACGTCACGCTGCCAGAGGTGCGCAGTACCGCATCTGCTATTCAGTACTTTATCGAGTCGGCCGGCGCGGCGCTTGCGCCTCTTATTGCCGGGCTGATTGCGGTCGACTATTCCTTGCAGACTGCGATTCTCGTGATCAGCACCTCCACCTGGCTGATCTGTGCCGTCTTTTTTGCTTTTACCGCTTTTGTGATCCCGGACGACATTGCAACGCTGCGCCGCCAATTGCGAGAACGGGCAGCCCAGGAGGTCTAGATAACCATGACCATGATCCAATTCCCTGATGATTTCGTCTGGGGGGTAGCCTCCTCCGCCTACCAGATCGAGGGCGCGTACGAAAAAGATGGTCGCGGCCCCAGTATCTGGGATACGTTCTGCCACACACCGGGCAAGATCTACCGCGGTCATGTGGGCGACGAGGCGGCCGACCACTATCATCGCTATGCGGACGATGTCGGCATGATGGCGGAGCTAGGTTTGGACGCCTACCGATTTTCGATTGCGTGGTCCCGTGTTCTGCCCGCGGGCAAGGGGAAGGTCAACCCCAAGGGGCTCGATTTCTATGATCGGCTGGTAGACGTCTTGATGGAGCAGGGAATCACACCATTTCCCACTCTCCATCACTGGGACCTGCCGCAGGCGCTTCAGGATGAAGGCGGTGGCTGGGCAAACCGCGAAACCGCCTACCACTTTGCTGAATTCGCACGGGTCACGGTTGAGAGACTCGGTGACCGGGTGACCCGGTGGATCACTCACAACGAGCCCTTTGTGCTCTCGGTTCTGGGGCACTATACCGGGGAGCACGCCCCCGGCCTCACCGACCCCTTTGCGACGTTCCAGGTCGGCTATCACTTGCTGCTCTCTCATGGCCTGGCGGTTGATGTGCTGCGGACGTGTTCCAAGCAGCCACTTGAGATCGGCATCACGTTGGACTATAGTCCCATGCACCCGGCCACGGAGAGCGATGAGGACAGACAGGCCGCACGCCGCTTGGACGGAATCCGCAACCGGATGTTTTTCGAGCCGATCCTGCTCGGGGAGTATCCGCAGGACGTACGGGAGATGCTTGGCCCGCTGATGCCCGAGATCAAGGATGAGGACCTCAGGCATATGAGCGCGCCGATCGATTTCGTCGGCCTGAACTATTACACTCGCACCGTCGTCAGGCACGATCCGGGCTTTCCCGTCATCGCCGCATCGCCTGTTGAGCCAGAGGGCAACGAGTATTCGATGATATGGGAGATATACCCGGAGGGTATGTACGAGACCATCACGCGAGTGTGGAATGATTACCGCCCTCCCTCGATCTACATCACAGAGAATGGCATCCCGGTTCCTGACGATGTCGATCACGACGGTCAAGTGCGCGATTATCGTCGTATCCGCTACCTGCGTGATCACCTCTTCCAGGTGCATCGCGCCTCGGAAACGGGCATCCCGGTGAAGGGCTATTTTCACTGGTCATTGACGGACAACTTTGAATGGGCGTTCGGCTACCGAATGCGCTTTGGACTGGTTTTCGTCGATTTTGACACCCAGGAACGCACGATCAAGGAGAGTGGGCGTTGGTACGCCCAGGTCATTGAGAACAAGGGTTTCGATCCTACCTCCAGCGGCCTGCATCTGCCTGGCTAGCAGCGGAACCGCCTGCGCAGATGCACGGATCACGGCAGCGGGGAATCAGCAAAGGATGCGTACGCCGGCCAAGCGGCCGATTGCGCATCGTCGGGCAGTCGGTGAGGAAAGGCCCGTGACGGCAGATGCGAGTCCATGGTATCGTCCAAGGCGCTGGGATTGGAGCTTGGATCACACTCGGAAGGAATCGGATCGGTGACCGCTGCTCAACCCATCAAGGCCGTTCTGATCGGCGCCGGGGACCGTGGCAAAGACACCTATGGCCACTATGCCCTGGAGCATCCTGATGAGATCCGTTTTGTGGCTGTGGCCGAGCCGCTACAGGGGCGCCGGGAGGCTTTTGCCCGGCAACATCAGATTCCACCGGAGCACTGCTACGCAACCTGGGAACCACTCCTCAAGCAGCCCAAGATTGGCAAAGCGGCCTTGATCTGTACCCAGGATCGTCTGCATGCCCGGCCGGCGCTGGCAGCGCTGGAAAGCGGCTACCACGTTCTCCTCGAGAAACCGATGGCGCCCACCCCTAAAGAGTGCAGGCAACTGGTCGACACGGCCGAAGGGCGGGGCTTGCACCTGCAGATCTGCCATGTTCTGCGCTATGCTCCGTTCTTCCAGACGATCTATCGGGCCATTCAGTCTGGAGAGCTAGGAGATCTCGTCTGTCTGTCACAGCGGGAGAACGTCAGCTACTGGCACATGGCGCACTCGTTCGTTCGGGGCAACTGGCGGAGACGCGACCTTGGCAACGCGATGATCCTGGCCAAATGTTGTCACGATTTGGACCTGTTGCAGTGGTTTGCGGGCGCCCGGGCGAGACAGATCAGCTCCTTTGGCAGCCTTTCGCACTTTCGATCAGAGCACGCACCCAAAGGCGCTGCCAGCCGGTGCACGGACAACTGCCCCGTCGAGTCAGACTGCATCTACTCAGCCATCGATATCTATGTCCGCCTCAGGCCGCTCTTGCAGGTCGTGCAGATGTCAGATGCCCGATTCTTAAAGATGGTGGCCAAACTGCTCGAGAGACAGCCGTCCCTGGCAGAGCAGCTTGCGCGCATTGTGACGCCGCTCAAGCAGTTAACAGAGTTTAGCGGCTGGCCGGTAAGAGTGATGACGACGGATTTCACGAGAAACGGCCGGCTGCAGGCGATCCGAGATCCCGCAAATCCGTACGGCCGGTGTGTCTATGACTGCGACAACGATGTTGTCGACCACCAGCACGTAGACATCGAGTTTGAGAACGGCGTGACGGCGACGTTGATCATGCATGGCCACTCCTACGCGGAAGGGCGCACCATCAGAATCGACGGGAGCAAGGCGACGCTGATCGGCGAGATGTGTTTACACCGGCAGCGGATCGAACTGTTCGACAAGCAAACAGGACGGAAAAGGATCCTGTTCTCCGAGGGGCTGCGCCTGGGGAACGCAGCCCACGGCGGCAGTGACGCCGGTCTGATGAGCGCCTTTGCCGCGCTGACAAGGGATGACCGAAAGACAGCCGCCGGCAGCGACGCCCGAGACGCCCTGGAAAGCCACCTCATGGCGTTCGCGGCCGAACAGTCCCGCACTGAGGGAAAGGTCGTTCAAATGGCGGCGCTGCGATGAGATCATCCGGGTGCCCATGGCTGGCTGATTGGGGACGGGCGCCGGTCGCTTGGACTACTCGCCGAAATCGCCCGGATTGACCCGGGTGCCCACCTCTCGTACAATGGGGCCGATTGACGAGTAATGCCGTATGCATCTGGTTCTCTTTGACGTTGATGGCACTCTGATTGATGCCCGGGGAGCGGGATCACGAGCCCTGTTGGCAGCGCTGGAGGAGGTTTTCCTCCAGCCGTTTTCGCGTTGCGGCGTCCCATTTGCCGGGCGGACTGACCGCGCCATCGTATCAGACCTGATCGTCGCTAACGGGTTGTCGTCGCGCCACGTCGAGCAGGACGTTGAAACCGTCTTCCGAACCCTCCCCCGCCACATGGCAATCGAGACGGTCAATCGCCCATCAATCCCCTGTCCGGGCGTCCCGGCGGTGCTAGAGGCGCTTGAGAGACAGGACGGTATCTTTCTCGGACTGGTCACCGGGAATCTGTGGGCGACCGCCTCGACCAAGCTGTCATCGGCCGGCCTCTCGCCATCCCTGTTCCGATTTGGCGCCTTTGGGAACGACGCGATCGACAGGAACTCGCTCCCCCCTCTCGCACTGCGCCGGGCAGCCCAAGCGGTAGGGCAGCCGGTGTCTTCGGCCATCATCGTCGGCGACACGCCGGCCGATATTGAGAGCGCTCGCGTCAACGGGCTGCTCTCCTTGGCGGTCGCCACCGGCCCCTTGTCCCAAGATGAACTGGCAGCCTGCCGGCCGGACTACCTCTTTGCCGATCTGACGGATCTGACGGCCGTGCTAGAGGCGCTGACCGGGGCAACCGTTTTGTGAATCCTCGCCGCTTCCGCTATAATCGTCGCCGTCAAATGCAACCGGCCCAAGCCCATGGTGGCCCGGAACCCTGGCAGACATGACAGAACCAACACGAACCGTATCGCCTAGACAGAAAAGCGAAGACAAAAACACGGACACCACGCTGCGGCCGAAGCGATTGGCCGAGCTGATTGGGCAGGAGCGGGTCAAGGAAAACCTCGGCATCCTGATCCAGGCGGCCCAGGGGCGAGGCGAAGCGTTGGATCACGTTCTACTGTATGGCCCCCCCGGCCTGGGCAAAACCACCTTTGCCCACGTCATCGCCAATGAGTTGAACGTCAACATCCGAGTCACGGCCGGTCCGGCGATCGAGCGGCCCGGCGACCTGGCGGCCATCCTCACCAATCTGCGCCAGGAAGAGGTGCTCTTTATCGATGAGGTGCACCGGCTCGGCCGGGCGGTGGAGGAGATCCTGTACCCGGCGATGGAGGACTTTTGCCTGGATATTGTGATCGGCAAGGGGGCGGGAGCGCGCTCTATCCGGCTCAATCTGCCCCGCTTTACGATCATCGGCGCCACCACTCGTTTGGCCCTACTGACCGCTCCGCTGCGAACCCGTTTCGGGGCCGTCCACCGATTGGACTTTTACTCCCAGCCGGCGATGGAGGCGATCGTGCGGCGCGGGTCGGGCCTGTTGAGCATGCCGATCGACGAAGAGGGTGTGTCCGAGATCGCACGCCGCGCGAGGGGAACGCCCCGGGTGGCGCTGCGGTTGCTGCGCCGGGTGCGAGACTATGCCCAGGTGCGGGCAGATGGCGCCATATCCGCCCAGGTGGCGGCCGCCGCGCTCTCGCTGTTGGAGATCGACTCGCTGGGGCTGGATGACATTGATCGGCGGGTGCTGCGAATGATCATCGAAAAGTTCGGCGGCGGGCCGGTGGGTTTGGACACA
>DAOUVM010000306.1 GCA_030667645.1 Ardenticatenales bacterium
AAATATCCTCAACTCCTCATCATAGTCGCTTCCCGCGTACGCCTCACTGTACTCGGCGACAATACCGGCCTCCTTGGCGACGGATTGAGGCTCAAAGGAAGCGTAATCACGAGACTCGCAGATCGACGGGAGGCTCAACGCCAACACACCCACTGCGCCCACCATACAAAGCGCAACTATGCCACCAATGATTCCTACAGCTCGCCATCGCTTCGACATCTCTGCTCCTCCCGTATCTACTTCTGGTAGAAAGACGCTAACTTTTTCCAATAGGTTCCCGACCGTCGAAAAATGGGGGAGATAGGCTACCACCCAAATTGAAGCCGCGCCACCAGCTTGTACGGCAGCCCATGCTGCCGCATGCGACTCTGTGTCTCTTCAACCGGATATTCTATCCGGCGATGCTCCCACGTCATCGCTTCGGCATCCAGGATAGCATAGGCGGCGCGCGGATCCGAGTCCCTCGGTTGGCCCACGCTGCCCGGATTGATGATCAGCCTCGCATCACCCAAGGGAATGGGCTCCCCATAACGGGGAGCAAAGATCCGGCAGTTTCCATTCTCCGGATCTTGCATCAGGACAACCGGTGTGTGGGTGTGCCCTACGAGACAGTACGGGGTCTCAAAGTGGACAAAGTTCACGTGGGCAATCAGAGTGTCAGAGATGTACTCCCATATCGGCTGCCGCGGGCTGCCATGGGCCAGGGTGAATTGCCCCGCACACGCGAGGCTGGACAGTGATCCCAGGTATTCACGCGAACTGGCGGTTATCATGCGCTGGGTCCAGGTCGCGGCCGCCCGCGCGTCAGCATTAAAGCTGTCGAGGTCCAATTTGCCCAGCGCGGCCCAGTCATGATTGCCCGCCAGACACAGGTGCTCGTACTCGCGCAACAGCGCCAAGCACTCATTTGGGTCCGGCCCATACCCCACCACGTCTCCCAGGCACCAGATGGCGTCAAACGGGCCCGCATCGTCAACCACCGTCTGAAAAGCGATCAAGTTTGCGTGGATGTCAGAAAGGACCAGATACCTCATCGGGGGGCTCCCTGTACGCGCCGGGCCATAATATACCACGAACCGACCCCTTTGGAAAGCCAGCTTGCTTCCCGTCACTCCCGCTGTATAATCCGGTCAATGACCTCCATTGCCGCTTGGTCTGCAACAGCAGGCGCAACCGGCGGCAAAGGTGTACCCATGCCTATCTTGGATGATCGAACACTCGATTTCGTGAGCAGTAGCGCGGTTCAGACCGAGCGGTTGGGTGCGCGCTTGGGCGAACTGATTCAATCCGGCGATCTGATCTGCCTGGCGGGTGACTTGGGCGCGGGCAAGACCTGCTTGGCCCGCGGTATCAGCCGAGGATGGGGCGCGGTTCGCTCGGCCACCAGCCCCACCTATACCCTCATCAACGAGTATCCTCGTGCTTCAGACAGCCTACCCCTGTTCCATGTAGACTGCTACCGGCTCCGTGGGCCGGAGGAAGCCCTGGCCATCGGGCTCTACGACGTCATGGACCGATCAGGCGCGGTGATGATCGAGTGGCCAGAACGAATTGCCTCCATCTTGCCACCTGAACGATTCTGGATCACGCTGCGATGGGCTACCGCAACCAAGCGTGGGCTTTGCTTCGAGGCCGGCGGCGAGCGGCCGCGGGAGCTATTGCTTCACTTCCGGCAGAGCGCTTTTGGGGTTTGACCATGCTGTTGGCGATTGACACCTCTACCCGCACCCTGAGCCTGGCCCTGCACGATGGGGATCAAATCCTGGCAGAGACCACGTGGAGAACCGCGAATTACCACACGGTGGAACTCACCCCCAGCATAGTTGGCATGCTTGACCAGGGTGGCGTCGCGCCGGCCGATTTGAAGGCGATTGCAGTGGCGCTTGGCCCGGGGTCATTCACCGGGCTTCGGATTGGGTTGGCGGCCGCCAAGGGGTTGGCATTGGCCAACAACACCCCTCTGGCAGGCATACCTACGTTGGATATTGTGGCCGCCTCCATCGGCCCGGAAGACCTGCCGCTTTGTGCCATCCTGCAGGCCGGCCGGGGACGAATCTGCGCCGGCGTCTTTCATTGGCGCGACGGGGAATGGCGCTCCGATCAGGAAGCCGAGACTACCACCTGGGAAAAGCTGGTGTCCAGCCTTGACACGCCCACCTTGTTCGCCGGCGAGATCGACCCCGATGGAGCCAAGCTGCTGCGCCGTCGCCGCTCCACAGCATTCATGCTCTCTCCTGCATCCGGGCTGCGCCGGGCCGGATTCCTGGCTGAACTGGGGTGGGAGCGATTCAAGCGGAACCGGATGGATGATCCGGCTGCACTCACCCCGATATACCTTCATCAACCAGGAGCGGCCCTGCCGTGATCCAACCCCCGTTGCCCTATAGTCTGCGCCGCATGACCACGGATGATATCCCTCAAGTGATGGCGATAGAGAATGAGTCCTTTCCTGCTCCTTGGCCTGCAAGAGTTTACCGAAACGAACTGGCACACAATGCACTTGCCCACTGTCTGGTGCTGGAGGTGGATGCATCCATCCGGCCGGCAGCAGGCGGCGAAGTCCTGCCGGTGCGGCGCACCGGGAGTTGCGTCGGCTATGGATGTTTCTGGTTGTTGGAGGATGAGGCCCGTGTCAGCACTCTGGCGGTAGCCGCACCGTGGCGTCGTCGGGGGCTGGGCGAACTGCTCCTGTTGGCGTTAATTGACGAGGCTCATACGGTGGACGTCAAGTTGCTGACTCTGGAGGTGCGTGTCACGAATCGGGTAGCGCAGAATTTATACGCCAAGTATGGGCTGGAAATCGTCGGCCGGCGCAAGCGATACTATACCGATAACGCCGAGGATGCTCTGGTCATGACGGTCAAGTTACTGGACAAAGCCTACCAGGCCCAACTGGTGCAACTCAAGGCCACCCTGTTTTCCCGCTTGAACAGCGTGGCTCTGCGCCCTCTACCGATCAATATGTGCGATGCCGGGCAAGCCGGCCGCTCGTGTGCAACTTGAAGACGGAGAACTCGTGAGTAGAATCCTTGTCACCGGGGGAGCCGGCTTTATCGGCGTCAACCTTGCCCATCACCTGATCTCGGTCGGGCATGATGTCATCGTCTATGATAACCTGTCGCGGCACGGAACAAAGGAAAACCTGGAATGGCTCCGGACCGCGCTTGGGGACCGCTTTGCCTTTGTTCCCGGGGATGTGCGCGATTGGAAAGCGGT
>DAOUVM010000080.1 GCA_030667645.1 Ardenticatenales bacterium
ACCGTCCTGGGCCAACAGGTCGCTGTGGGTCCCCCGCTCAACCAAGCGGCCGCCATCCATCACCAGAATCTGGTCGGCCGAGAGGATGGTGCTCAGGCGGTGCGCGATTACCAGGCTGGTGCGCCCCTCCATCACGCTCTCCAGGGCCTGCTGAATGAGCGCTTCGCTCTGAGAATCGAGGTGACTGGTCGCTTCGTCCAGGATCAAGATCCGTGGGTCTTTCAGGATTATCCGGGCGATGGCGATTCGCTGCCTCTCTCCCCCCGAGAGCCGGTAGCCTCGCTCTCCGACCACCGTGTCGTACGCTTCAGGTAGATCGGCAATGAAATCGTGGATGTTGGCGGTCTGGCAGGCCGCCACCAGCTCGGCCGGCGTTGCGTCTGGCTTGGCATAGAGCAGGTTGGCGCGTATGGTGTCGTGGAGCAGATGGGTCTCCTGGGTCACCATGCCGATATAATTCGCCAGAGAGGCCAGTTTTATGTTGCAGAGATCGTGACCATCCACGGTAATGCGTCCCTCGGTCGGATCGTACAGGCGGGGGAGGAGATAGGTGATACTCGTCTTTCCCGCTCCACTGGGACCTACCAGCGCTACCAGTTGGCCCGGCCGGATCTCAAAGCTCAGGTCATGCAAGGCCCAGCGGGGCTCTTTCCCCAACGTGGCGGCCGGCGCGCTTGGCGCGGCACGGCCGCCCCTGGGTAGCAGGAGAGAGGCTTGCGGCCCCCTGGAAAAGCGAGGGACATCCGCCAGTCCCATCACCCTGTCCTCGTCCAGATAACTGAACGAGACCTTTTCAAAGCGCACGTGGCCTTTTGCTTTCTCCCAAGATACCGCCCCTGGCCGATCCTCTATCTCCACCGGCAAGTCCAGCACCTCAAAGACCCGCTCAAAGCTAACCAAGCTGGTAGCAAACTCGACGCGGGCATTGGTTAGTGCTGACAGAGGGCCGTAGAGTTGGGTGAGATAGGTGCCAAAGGCGATGATTGTTCCCACGGTGAACGCACCACGCAGTACCATGTGCCCACCCAACCAGAAGACGAGGGCGGTGCCCAGGGCGCCGGCCAAGCCCAAGCCCATAAAGAACCAGCGGCCGATCAACGCCTGGCGCACGCCAATGTCGCGCACCTGACTGGCCCGTTCGGAAAAGCGCTCCATCTCGTCACGCTCGCGACCAAATATCTTGACCAGTAGCGCGCCGCTCACGTTGAGGGTTTCGTTCATCTGGGCGTTCATTTCTGCATTGTGGGCCATCTGCTCCCGAGCCACCCGTCGCAGCACGCGCCCCACCCGCCGAGCCGGTACAATAAAGAGCGGCAGAATGGTGACCCCCAGAAGGGTCAGACGCCATTCAAGCGAGAGCATGATGGCCAGTGTGCTGACGAGAGAAATGAGGTTGGTGATGATGCTGACCATCGTGCCTGTTACCGCTCGTTGTGCGCCAATCACGTCGTTGTTCAGCCGGGACATCATCTCGCCCGTTCGGGTGTGAGTAAAGAAACGCAAACTCATCCGTTGCATGTGGCCGTACAATGCTTGGCGCAGGTCGCAGATAATCCCCTCGCCGATCCGGGCGCCAAAGAGACGCTGGGCGACACCGATCAGGCCGACCAGGATTGGGATGCCGATGACTCCCAATGCCAGCCAGTTGAGGCGCGTCGTGTCCTTGTTGGGTAGCGCATTGTCCAGCAGGTCCCGGTAGAGTAGGGGAGGGATCAGGCTGAACAGCGACGTCAATATGATTAGCCCCACCATCAGCGCTACCTGAACCCGATAGGGACGAGCGTAGGCCAGCACCCGCTGCAGGAGCGCTCGGCTGACCTCTGGTCGATCGCGTTCCTCGTCATAGCGAATATAGGCGAACCATCCACCGCCATGAAAACCCATCTGTATTCTCTCTCCTATGCCTATTCTTGACGGCGGTCACCGGGACAGCCCAACGCCCCCGGTCTGATCAAAGCATGGACCCAAACAGCAGTGGCGAGCAGTGGCGAGGATCTGCCATCGGACCACTCGAGGAGCATTGTAGCACCATCACACCCCTCAAGCTAATGACCCGCGTGCAGCCGCCGACAAGGGCCGCCAGGTGCTCCGGCCGGTCGCGATAGTTGGCGTGGAGACCGATCACCGTCCAGCCGGCCGATATCCGCTGTTGGACTCCGTCCCTGACACCGCACACGTCGCCCTTGACAGACCATGCCCCACCAAGGTAATCTTGTGCAAGGTAGATATGTTGGACAAGAGAGGGGAGAACCGGGATGGTGGTTAAGCTGAAATCGAGCCAGGTGCAGCAGAGCTTTGGGTTGGTGATGGACCGTGCCCTGATCGAGGGCGAGGTCATCGTGGAGCGCTATGGGGTACCCCGGGTGACCATCGTGGAATACGGCCGTTATCAACGCCTGGTTGCGGCCGAGCAAGAGTTGCTGCGCACCCGCCTGCAACAGGCATCGGCCGCCGCCGCGAACCGGGCAGCGCCCCTGACCGAGCAAGAGGTTGATGAGCTGATCGAGCGAGCCCGGAATGAGGTCCACCAGCAGGAATCCAGGGCGTGATCCGTGTCGTCATCGACGCCAGCGTCCTAACCCGCTACCTCATCTGATCAGGTGCGCATGGTTGCGGCGCTGGAACTGATCAGGGAATTAGAGGGCGTGCTTGCCAGAGCGCATGTCCAGGCCCTCATCCGGCCGGAGGAAAGCCAAGCTCTTCTCCGCGCCATTCATCAAAAGGCAGAGACCGCAGGGCCGCCCCTCGGAAATGTGCCGCCCTTGTGGACGAGGAACGCATGTCCAGCCTGCTGGATCAGATACCGGTCCACATCTTTGTCGATTCCAGCGTCTCCATCTGGGAGCAGCCTGTCATTGACCGGGTTCGAACCGGAACCCGGCGGTCGTCAAACATGGGAGGGAAAAATGACCAAAATCAAACCATCAGAGATCACGCCGCAACACATTTATGTGTCCCGGCGCAAGTTCATCGCGGGTGTTTCGGCCGTGGCGGCAAGTTCTCTCCTTCTCAGCGCGTGCAGCAAAACGAGCCCCTCGCCCATCCCATCAGGTGCCGAGGGGACGGCGCCCGCGCCATCTCCCGCCCCTTTAGGCTCACAGATCTTGGCGCCCACCCCGGCCGGAGCTGGGATCGACGATCTGGGGGCCAAGTGGACGACCGAAAAAGCCATCAACAGCTACAATAACTTTTACGAGTTCACTGTCGCCAAGGAGGGGGTAGCGGGTTTCGCCCAGAGATTCAAGACATCCCCCTGGGAAGTAGAGGTGGGCGGGCTGGTCCGCAACCCGCGTACATTCGACATCGATGACCTGCTCAACTACGATCAGGAGGAGCGGGTCTATCGCATGCGCTGTGTAGAAGGCTGGTCGATGGTCATCCCGTGGTTGGGGTTTCCCCTCGCAAAACTGTTGCAGGAGGTTGAGCCACTGTCCGGGGCCCAGTATGTGCGTTTTGAGACCCTTTACGATCCAGAACAGATGCCCGGGCAGGAGAATAGCCGGTATCCCTGGCCCTATGTTGAAGGCCTGCGGCTAGATGAAGCGATGCACGACTTGACCCTGTTGTCGACCGGCCTTTACGGCCAACCGTTGCTTCCGCAGACCGGGGCGCCCATTCGCCTGGTTTTGCCCTGGAAGTACGGTTTTAAAAGCATCAAGTCGATTGTAAGAATCGACCTGGTGGAAGAGGCGCCCGTTTCTCTGTGGATGGATCTCGCTCCACGCGAGTATGGCTTTTTTGCCAACGTGAACCCCGACGTCGACCACCCGCGCTGGTCCCAGGCTACCGAACGGCGAATTGGCGAGGGCACACGTCGCCGAACCCTCCCCTTTAACGGCTACGGTGAGCAGGTGGCGCATCTCTACCAGGGAATGGATCTGAGCCAATGGTACTAGTGGGCAAACTCCGGGCGCGGTGGCTCGCTGTCTTGGTTCATACGGCCGCGCTCGCGTCGCTCTCCCTGCTGGTCTGGGATTACTGGCAGGGCAACTTTCTCATTGATCCGGTACGGGAGATCATGCCTCGAACCGGCCGGACCGCCTTGATCCTGTTGCTGCTCTCCCTGGCGTGTACTCCCCTGAACACGCTGTTCGGGTTCAAGGCAGCGATAAAAGTGCGGCGTCCGTTGGGGCTCTATGCCTTTGCGCATGCCGCTCTACATGTGCTGACATTCATCGGGCTCGATTACGGTTTTGACCTCGAGTTGATCATAGAGGCCATTTTCGGCCAAAGTTTTGCACTGGTTGGGTTTGTGGCCTTTATACTGCTGCTGCCCCTGGCGATCACCTCTACCAATGGGTGGCAAAAGCGACTGCAAAGGAACTGGAAACGGTTGCACCGGTTGGTCTATTTGATCATCCCCCTGGTCATTTTGCATTTCGCCTGGGCCGGCAAGGATTTCCGCGACCCCCTGCTCTATGGAGGTGGCATGGTTCTCTTGTTTGTGATGCGCGTACCACAACTCGTAAAGGCTGTCGGCGCCATGCGTCACATCAAATGATCATCTTGCCGAGCCGTGCTGGTTGCGGCCACCTCCTCCAGTGCTATAATGACGCTCGATACCAGGCCCATATCGCACCGGAACCACAGTGTCCGGCCGAACGCAACGTGATCCACCAGCTTGGGGCTAGACGGTGGAGGTCCGATCTGAAGAGGTCTCAACAGGGGCGACCATCAGATGTCAGACGCATCTCTTGCACCTGGAACCGTCATCACCAATCGTAATCGCCTGTGGCGTGTGGGTGCGCAGGAGCACTCTGTACGGATCGCCACCTCCATGGATAGAGGCGAACCCAAGCAGCTCAGATTCCATGTCGCCTTTTGGCACGGCGTCAAGGTAGGAGGCTAGCGGCCGATGACTCAAACCATCAAGCAGGACGCAGCCGCATCTTACGATGCGGTCATCATTGGCGCCGGCCAAGCCGGCGTACCACTGTCCACCGAACTCGCGCGGGCCGGCTGGAAAACCGCGCTCATTGAGCAGGAGCAGGTGGGCGGCGCCTGTGTCAACGAGGGTTGCACGCCCACCAAGACGATGGTCGCCAGCGCTCGGGTAGCCTACCTGGCCCGGCGCGCAGCAGACTATGGCGTGCAAACCGGCAAGGTGACCGTGGATTTGACCAAGATTCGCCGGCGCAAGCGTGACATCGTCGAGAGCTTCCGCGGCGGCAGCCTGCGGCGCATTGAGGGCGCCGAGGGACTGGACCTGATCATGGGGGAGGCTCATTTTGCGGGACCCGATACGATTGAGATCCGATTGAACGGTGGTGGAATCCGCACGCTTTCGGCCGACACCATTGTGATCAACACCGGCACCCGCTCCCGCATGCCGCCCCTACCCGGGCTGGACGGTGTGCCCGCCCTCGATTCGACCTCGATCATGGAACTGGACGAGGCGCCCGAGCACCTGCTGGTGATCGGGGGCGGCTATATTGGCCTAGAGTTCGGGCAGATGTTCCGCCGCTTTGGCAGCCAGGTGACGCTGGTGCAGAGAAGCGGGCAGTTGCTCACCCGCGAGGACCCTGACGTGGCCGAGGCTGTGGCCGGCATCCTCCGCGAGGATGGCATAGACGTGTTGTTGGAAACCCGGCCGGTTCGCGTGCAGAGCTCTGACGACGGCCGGATCGCGTTGACCGTGAGCACGCCCGCTGGCGAGCGCGTGCTGACCGGAAGCCATCTGCTGGCGGCCGTGGGTCGCGTGCCCAACACCGACCATCTCAACCTGCCGGCGGCCGGAATCCAGGTGAATGAGCGAGGTTTCATCCCCGTCAACGACCGGCTGGAGACCGGTGCCCCGGGAGTCTATGCCCTGGGCGACGTCAAGGGTGGACCGGCCTTTACCCACATCTCGTACGATGACTATCGTATCCTGCGTACCAACCTGTTGCAGGGCGGGGACGCGAGCACCGCCGGCCGGTTGGTACCCTACACGGTATTCATCGACCCGCAACTGGGCCGGGTGGGTCTGACCGAGAAGCAAGCCCGAGCAGAGGGTCTCAATTTCCGCGTTGCCAAGATCCCGATGAGTTGGGTGGCCCGCGCTCTGGAAACGGCCGAGACGCGGGGCTTGATGAAAGCGGTGGTGGATGCCGATAGCGACCAGATCCTGGGGGCGGCTATCCTGGGCGTCGAGGGCGGCGAGGTGATGACCGTGCTGCAGATGGCGATGATGGGCGGCGTGCCTTACACCGTGATTCGCGATGGCGTCTTTGCCCACCCGACCCTGTCCGAATCATTGAACAACCTGTTCATGGCGATGGAGAGCTAGGGCTCTGAGAGGGATGCAGAGATCAGAGGGGGCAAAGAAAAACTCCGTCCCCTCTGCGTCTCCGAGGTAAGCATCCTTGGGTTGCGGCCTTCACAACGCCATTGATCACCCGCGTCCGGCCCCGGTACCGCTTACCCAGCACAGGCATTGACAGTCTCCGCCCAAAGTGATGTCATGCAGCCATGAATGTAATCATTACATCACAGGATTGCATAGAGGCAAGGATATGATTCGCACCCAGATTCAATTGACCGAAGAGCAAGCAAAGGCCATAAAAACTTTGGCTATGAAGCGTGATACAAAAGTGGCAGAGTTGATACGTCGGAGCGTAGATGAACTACTTCAAAAGGCTGTCGGCACTGATTTGGCCGAAAGACGTCGGCGGGCGCTCGCCGCTGCAGGGCGCTTCCATTTCGGAAAGACAGACGTCTCGACAAACCACGATGACTACCTTGCCGAGGCCTACAAAGAATGAATGTACTTGTGGAACCATCAGCTTTCTATGCTGTCCTCGACGCTAATGACCAGAACCATCAGCCGGCAAGGCAGACGCGGTGTCATGGCCTTCCTTTCTGCATCTAGCCGGAGACTTGGCTTTGAGATCATGCGCCGCCTAGGCATCAAGATCGCGTTTGCCTTTGATCAGCACCTTATACAGCAAGGCTTTGAAGAACAACTTGCGGTCTTGTGACCGCTCTACTCGTGATTCACCATTGAAAACGCAAAGTTAGTCCTGAAAAGTGCGTAGCGTGTACCTCCGCAATCGTTGCGCGCACCTGACCGAGCAAGAGGTCGATGAGCTGATCGAGCCAGCCCGGAACCAGGTCCACCACATGATCCGTCTCGTCATCGACACCAGCGCCCCAGCTTGACCAAGCAAATGCAGTGCACTATACTCTATATCAGGATATTGCAACTCGAGGAGGTGGGCTGTGGCCGCGATGCGTGTCAGCATTGGACGGGTGAAACGGGATATCTCTGAGCTGGTTAACCGGGTCGCCTATGGTGGAGAGCGTATTGTGTTGACGTCCCGCGGCAAGCCCAAGGCAGCGATCGTCAGTATGAAAGATCATGAGCGATTGGAACGAGAGGGCGCAGCCCAGGCCCTGGTCGGCTGGATGGCATGGCAGGCTGAAAGCGAAAAACTGACGGCCGATATCCTCGCCCGGCGCCAGGACAGACCGCTGGACGTGGACGCTCTTTGGGAGGCCGCTCGGGCAGACTTGGAGGAACGGGATGCCAATACCATTGGTCGTTGATGCCAGTCTCGCCTTTCGGCTGATCGTGCCCGGCCCCCAGCAGGACCACTACCGGTCGCTGATGACCCAATGGGTCCACGATGGGCGCCAGTTGCTGGCGCCAACCCTGTGGGTTTACGAGATGACCTCAGCGCTCTGCAGGGCCGTGCGGTTCGGCGAGCTCTCGCGCGAGGAGGGCCAGCGGGCATTGGGGCTCGCTCAAGCATTAGGGATACAGTTGATGCATCCAGACCAGTACCAGGTCCGTCTCGCCTTTGGGTGGACCATGAGCCTGAACCGCGCGGCCGCTTACGATAGCTTTTACCTGGCGCTGGCCGAGGTCCTGGAATGTGAATTGTGGACGGCCGACAAGCGCCTGGTCCGGGCGGTCAATCGGCCTTGGGTGCACTGCGCAGGGAAATAGAGCGGGGAATTGGCGTTTGATGAGAGAGCAGTGGATTCTGTTGGTTCCCGCTGGCAGAAAAGGAACCACAGGGTCACTGAGATCACCGAGGGGGAAAAAAGAGAAACTCCGTGTCTTCGTGGTAGAAAAGTCCTGGTTGCGGCCGCCTCCTCCCAATGCCGTCCCGCAAGCGCCGTCACCAACCGCGATCGCTTCTAGCGCGCCGCAAGCCCAAAAGGGTCGGAACGTCGCCGTCACGGCCGCCGGGGGTCGCTAGGTCGGGTATCGTCCACTGGAGAAAGGCCAATACTCCCTGCCGATTCCGCTCCCAGTCAATGACGCTGTGGGTTGTCAACTCGATTTCGATGGCGGCGATTCCTCGAGTTGACAGATAATCAATCGCATCGCCGGTCGTGATCTGTCCCGGGATACCTTCAGGCGCATGTGGATACCCGGTTGCCTGCGATATCTCTTCCGCCAATTCATACGTCGCCGACCTCGTTCGATCAGCCCCGGAAAATATCTTGCCGGCCGCGCTGTGGTAAAAGATGGCCGCTTTGATCTGCTGGTCCAGAATAAAATCGCGCAATGCAGCCGTCTCTGGTTCGGAGAAAGGGCCCGTGCCGGCCGAGACCGGCCGCGTTCCGTGAGTAGCTGTTATCTGCCACTGATAGTCCCAGTTTCGATTCA
>DAOUVM010000308.1 GCA_030667645.1 Ardenticatenales bacterium
CATGGACTGGTTCAGTCGCTATGTTGTCACCTGGCAGCTCTCCAACACGTTGGATGGTGCCTTCTGTCTTGCGGCCTTGAATCAGGCGCTGGCGTTCGCCAGGCCGGAGATCTTCAACACCGATCAGGGTGCTCAGTTCACAGCAAATTCGTTCACCACCTCCTTGCAGGATGCTCGCGTCCGGATCAGCATGGATGGCCGCGGTCGGGTGTTGGACAACATCTTTCTCGAGCGGCTCTGGCGCACGGTCAAGTACGAGGATATCTTCCTGCGAGAGTACACCAGTGTGCCGGCCTTGGGCGACGGACTGCAGAGCTACTTCGGCTTCTACAACACCGAGCGACCGCACCAGAGCCTTGGATATCGAACACCGGCTGAGGTGCATTTTGACTGTTAAGGAACATTACGGTAAACTGTTGTCCACCTTATTTCGGCCCGTTGTTGGTACAGCAAATGGGGGTAACCTCAGAAACGCCAATCACCACAGATATAAATGGACGCAGTAGGTTTCAGAACTCGCACAAGCTTTCCCAGCCACGATACTAGCCACTGTTCGTATTCAAGCAAGGACAGTTGGGTGAATGAGTGGTTATTGAAGGATTTCGACAGGTTGTAGGGAGGATCAGCAAATAAGAGATCGACTGAGCAGTCTGGCAGCCAGTCAACTACCTCAAATACATCTTGACAAACTGTGCGATCAATAATCTCTTGTAGCGCCGCGGGCTCACTTATTTGGATGAGACTTGAGCGATAAGACTGCTGTTCAGGCTTAGTCAGCGTGATAGTTCTGTTTGTCGGTGCCCGTTTCTTCCCCTTTTCAGTCAACGGAATACCACCTCCAAGCCATCAGAGAGTGCCAAACCTATTCTACCGTACTAACCGAGTGTGGGCCAGGTTGCGATGCTTGAGCCGTATAACGACCTCGAGCTGAGGCACAGAGGGTCATGCCCCGAACCTGAATGTGTTGCCGGATTCTGGCGATCCGCGACTCTGGCGTTCATCGTCACCTGAATTTATGTGACCACCTCATCTGCACCTGTTCAGACATCACGATTCTGCTGCCTGGGCAAGTCCTCCATCCTCAGCTTTTCTCACCCTGGTCTTGACGTCCGCTTCGATAGCTGATTCGCTCCGGCAGGTAGGTGAGGTCATCAGGTTCACTTGCCGATCAGCCCACTGTCATTGTACTCCATTTCTCCCCAGTTTCAACCTTTGGCCCCGAGAGTCGTGGAGACAGCCCACCCAAGAACCACCCGGCACCCGATTGCCCAGTGCATCCTCGCATCCTCTGCACGATCCCTGATGCGTCCACGCAGCACAACCGAATGCTCTCATTCTCCACCCGCGGCCGGCCACGGCCGGACTGGCGCTCCTTCCTCTCCAAAGAGATCTACGCGCTCCGCGCGCCCATCTGGATGCCCCACTCAGAGTTAGCCCGCCGGCCCAGGCCTCTACCTCAGTGGTCGCAGCCTCGCTCCCCAGCCGACGCAAAACCAGCCAGGCTCCCTCTCTCCTCCGCGGCGGTTGCCGCGGGCGTGACCTCCGCCCATCTCCCGCACGCCACAGCACCGTGGAAAATCGGGACAACCCCAGAACCGCTCCCCGAAAGGCGGACCCTTGCGCCCCGCGATGCGCACTACCATCACCTTGCCGCACTTGGGGCATAATGGCGCTTCGGGCGGCGCGCCCTCCGACGCACACTCCACCCACACTGCCAGAAACACCGGACCCAGCCAGATCAGCACCGACGGCCAGATGATTGTTCCTGATGATCAACCCGCCCGAGACCATCGCTCGGTCCCTATTCTCCCTTGGGTCGTCGCTGTCCGGCACGGTGACCAAGTACGCGGCCGCGCCCCACGAAAGCCCGTCGATCGCCGGCCGGAACCGCTGCAAGGGGAGCCCCGCGGCCGCAAACACCTCATCCACGAATCTATCCCGCCTCTGCCGCCTCGCGCGCCGGTGGCTGGCGTCATCCAGCTCGATTCCCACCAGCGGCCGCATCGTGTGGGGATCACAGCGCACAAAATCGATGTTCTTCCGGTTAATCCTGCCACGGCACGACGTATTCGCGCTCCGATCACCGGTCTGCGGATAAAAGAGGTCGCCCACACCGCCCACTCGCTCACGGCCGGGCGCAGCACGCGATAAAAGTCAAGCTCGGCCGGCGATAGTCGTCCTTGTCGCCCGCACGGCGCTTGAGGATCGGATGCTGCTGAAAGAACTGGAAGGCTACCAGCAGTATGCCGGACGCGTGCGCCACCGTCTGCTGCCCGGCTGTTGACACCTTTCTCGCCTTGGTCCCGCGTGCAAGTCAAAGTGCCATTCCGGCCTATGCTGTTCAACGGCCGGCAGCGACCGCGAATTTGGCGCGGGTCGCTTGTGTGATATAATTCTGCTCCCTGGGGGGGAATTGAATACCAGTCGGCCGCGCCGTGTGGACCTCGGCATTGGATAGGCGACGACTTACTGACGCAATGACCAACATTCTAATGGAGCGTCCATGATACCCAAACGACTGCCGCGGTCTGTCTGGCTGAACGTGGTGCTGGCTGTGCTGGGGAGTGCACTGGTAGTGGCCCTTGCAGTGCTGTTGGAGCGGGCCACGCAGGACGAGATCGTGACTCGCTATGGTCAGCGGGAGCTGTTGCTGGCGGAGCAGACTGCGGCCGCAATCCAAACGATCTTTGACGAGGCACAGCGGAACCTGCTCCACCATGCCGGCCCCCACCTTCTGGTCGGCCTGGCGGACGTGCTGCGAACCGGGGACGAGGATGAGATATCCACCCGCCGCGACTTGCTCGAAGTGGATCTGCTCAGTTTTCTTCGCAGCCATCCCATCTACACCCAGGTGCGCCTCATTGATTCCGCCGGGCTCGAGCTGGCAGGGGTGGACCGCGACGGGGAAGAAGCGCGGATCATCCCCTGGGAGCAACTGCGTGATCAGGTGGGCCGTGATTTCTTTGTCGCTGCGATGCAGCTTGGCGAGGGTGAGGTGCACGTCTCAGAGTTCGAGGCTGCGCTGGGCCACGGGGAGGTGGGCGTCGGTATGCTCACCCTGCGGATGGCGATGCCAGCATATGACAGTCA
>DAOUVM010000267.1 GCA_030667645.1 Ardenticatenales bacterium
AAGACGGTGATTATGGTCAAGCGCTACCGACCAGTCAAGTCCTGGCTGGCTCGCTGGCTGAAGCGGAATCCCGAACCCATGCTGGATGACCATCTCGGGTAGCCGTGCAACCGGCGTCTGGCTTTGGGCCGGGAGATCGCGCGGCGGCACGCGATGTTTACTGTGAGGCGAGCCGTTCTCCTCCTCCTTTGTGGAAGACGAGGGGGGTTCCGCTGTTGATACAATCCTGGCGAAACGTGATCGTGCTTGAGGGTCAGGGTGGCGCTGTCTGAGGCTCCTGCTACCGGTGGATTTCTTCACCCGGGTGGCCGGGCTGCGGAGCGGAACGGTCTGACGTTAGCTTCCCGATGAACCCGGCCGTCTTTTCCCAGACCATCTTCCGCTCCCGATCAACCAGCACGTTGTGGCCCGAGTGGTAGAGTGTGACCATCTCTTTGTCCGCTGAGGATATCCGCTCCATCACAAAAGGTCCGCTTTCGAACCTGAGCGCCTCATCCAGCCGGCTCATCACCACTAGCGTAGGAGCTGTGATAGCGGGCAGCAGCCCACGGACACGACGACAGAGCAGATTAACCTGGTGGATCGCCCGGCCGGGAATTGCATCGTAGCACCAGACGCGCTTGTCCGCCTCTGGATCCACCAGATCGGCGCCCGCTGATTCCTGTTGAATCGTGAGGGGGATCCATCTTGCAATCCAGCTTAGGTGCATGAGCGGATTGGCGACAAAGATGGCGGGTGAGATCAGAACGAGGGCGGCGGGCGGGCGGTTCCGTGCCCGATTCGCAGCCAGGTCTATCGCCAGCAAGGATCCCAGCGATAGACCAACCACACAGATCGAATCACAGCGATCGGCTAGTTCCTCGTACGCAATCTCCACCGCGGCGCTCCACTCGCGCCATTTTCGACCGGCCAGGTCCGCCACCGTGGTTCGGTGTCCGGGCAGCAGCGGACCAGAGACGGTGTGGCCGCTGCTCGCCAGGTACTTGCCCATCGGGCGCATCTCGGTCGGCGCACCGGTAAAGCCATGAATCAAGAGCACTCCTGCACGGCCGCCAGGAAAAAAGAATGGGTTGGGATCGAGCCATGGGTGCTGTGCCATGACATGCTCCTCGGCGCCGGATACCCGTTACCTGCTACTCATTACAAGGCGGCCAGCCTCTCCGCCATGGTGGCCTGCGTGGCCCGCAGTTCAACCAGCTTGTCCCGCTCCCGCTGAACCACATGGTCCGGGGCGCGCTGGGCGAATGGGCCGGCCAACAGCCCTTCGCTGCGAGCGATTCGCTTCTCCACGCTTTCCAGTTCCTTTCTCAATCGAGCGCCTTCTTCATCCAGGTCCACCATTCCCGCCAGGGGAAGATAGCAGGTCGTATCGCCCAAGGCCAGCGTCACGGCATGATCGGGCGCGTCCATCTGTTCTTTGATCGTCAGTCTCTCTGGGTCAAGGCGCGCGAGCAACACCAAGATCTCCCGCTGCTCGTTCAACAACGCCGCTTGGCTGCCGCCGGAAATCAAGGCCTCGACTCGCCTGCCCGGCTGCACGTTGCTCTCTGCACGAGCATTGCGGACGCCGCGTATCAACTCCATCAAGAAACGAAACTCATCCTCGGCGCGCTCATCGGCCTCGCCTGCTTTCTCTGGCCACTGAGCGATGATGAGCGCTTCCGCCCAGCCGCCTGCCACAGCCAGTTCCGGCCGCTCGTCGCAGGACGCCTTGAGGTTCTGCCAGATCTCCTCCGTCACGAACGGAATGAATGGATGGAAGAGCCGCAGGACGCAATCCAGCACAGAGACCAGGGTTTTTCCGGCCGCTAACGCCCGCCCGCCGCCGGCCGCCAGTGGCAGCTTGGCCGCTTCAATGTACCAATCAGCAAACTCGCTCCAAAAGAACTCGTACAATTGCCGGCCGGCTTCGCCGTATTGATGCTGGTGGAATAAACGGTTCACCGCCTCCGTCACTTTACTCAGCCGGCTGCTGATCCAGCGGTCGGCCAACGAGTAGACAGGATCGCCGTCGGCCGACGGCAGGCTGCCGATCACAAAGCGGGCTGCGTTCCACAGCTTGTTCATAAAGTTGCGGCTACTCTCCAACCGAGCCTGATTCAGGTTCATGTCATTGCCTGGCGAGCTGCCGGTCAACAGTGTAAAGCGCAACGCGTCTGTTCCGTGCTGCTCCATCAGCTCTAACGGATCCACCGCGTTACCCAGGCTCTTGGACATCTTGCGCCCGTTCCCGTCTCGGATCAAGCCGTGCAGATAGACAGTGTGGAACGGGATGTCATTCTCAAAGAGGAGACTGGTCATGATCATCCGTGCCACCCAGAAAAAGAGTATATCGTACCCGGTTTCCATCACGTCGGTGGGAAAGTAGCGCTCCATGTCAGGCGTATCGTCCGGCCAGCCCAGAGTGCTAAAGGGCCACAGTGCCGAGCTGAACCAAGTATCCAACACATCTTCGTCCTGCTCAATCGGCTGGCTGCCACATTGCGCACATCGGTCGGGATCGGTCCGGCTCACCGTCATGCTGCCACAACGCGCACAATGCCAGACCGGGATACGGTGCCCCCACCAAAGTTGCCGGCTGATGCACCAGTCCCGAATGTTCTCCAGCCAGTTATAGTAGACCCCGGCAAAGCGCTCGGGCACGATCTTGATGCGCCCGGCGCGCACCGCTGCCAGTCCCAGCTCGGCCAACGGCCGCATTCTCACAAACCACTGGGTGGAGATCATGGGCTCCACTATCTCACCGCCGCGCTGGCTGCGTGGCACGGACATTGGATAATCCTTGACACGAACGGTGAGTTCGGCCGTCTCCATGTCCGCCCACAGCGCCTCCCGACACTCAAACCGGCCTAGCCCGGCATAGGGGCCGGCGTTCTCGTTCACGGTGGCGTCCGGATTGAGGATATTGATGATTTGCAGACCGTGGCGTTGTCCGATCTCAAAATCGTGAGGATCATGTCCTGGCGTGATCTTGAGTGCCCCGGTGCCGAACTCCATATCCACATAGGTGTCTTGGATCACCGGGATGGGCCGGTTGAGTATTGGCACCAGGCAGGTCTCGCCATGCAGGTGACGGTAGCGTTCGTCGTCTGGATGGACCGCCACGGCCGAGTCACCCAGAATCGTCTCTGGGCGGGTCGTTGCTACCGGGATATAGGCTCCCTTGCGGCCGGCGATAGGGTACTTGAAGTAGTACATCTTGCCCATCTCATCCGAGTATTCCACTTCCAGGTCGCTGACTGCGGTACGCAGGCCGGGCGACCAGTTGATCAGGTATTCGCCCCGGTAAATGAGCCCCATGTCGTAGAGTCGCACGAAAGCTTCGCGCACGGCCTGGCTCAATCCCTCATCCAGGGTAAAGCGCTCTCGTTCCCAATCGCAGGAGACACCCAGCCGACAATGCTGCTCGGTGATGCGATCACCATGCTCTTGTTTCCAGGCCCAGGTGCGCCGCAGGAATTCCTTGCGGCCGATCTCCTCCCGGCTGGTTCCCTCTTGCTGCAAAGCCTTTTCCACCACCAACTGGGTGGCGATTCCCGCGTGGTCCGAACCCGGTACCCAGAGGGCGGCAAAACCCCGCATCCGGTGATAGCGAATCATCAGATCCTCGATGGAAGCGGTGATTGCGTGGCCTGTGTGCAATGCCCCTGTCACGTTCGGGGGAGGCATCGAGATCACAAATGGCGGCGCATCCGGACCAGCGATCTCCGGCTTGAACCAGCCGGACTCCCGCCACCACCTGTACAGCCGTTCTTCCGTGGCCTTGTGGTCATAGGTTGTTGGCATCTCTGTCATGGCTATTCTCACATACCTTCTTTGGTACTGATCATGGCGTAATCGACAATGGCGCTCCTAGAGTTTCCGGCCGGTGAAGGCCAGCCAGACGCTCTACAAAGCACTTGCTCAAAGACAACTTGGCGGTAATATGACCGCTCTACCCGTGAATCACCATTGAAAACGGCAGATTATTCCTTAACAAGTGCAGAGTGCGAATCCTGCATCCTGGATCCGACGCAGTTGGCGTCGGGTTCGACAGTGACAGCCACGGTCATCACCTCCTCTAGCAGGTCACGTGAAACAGTCCAATCACTTTGCCCTGCATCTCGTTCCAGCGCAGGGCTGCTTCCGGTGTTGGCTGCAACCGTACCTGGACGCCCTGGCCACGAAAGAAATCGATCGCTTCATCGGATAGGTGGAGCACACCAAACATGCCGGTTCCAACCAGGAGCCACTCTGACCCATCCTCGTGTACCTGTTCTGCCTCGGCCAGCGAGATGGTGTGTGAGGTCCCATACACTTGCTTGGACAGTTTCTTCTTTCGCTTGCACACTCTGCCATCCAACCCTACCGTC
>DAOUVM010000229.1 GCA_030667645.1 Ardenticatenales bacterium
GGTTTGGAGATCTGGAACTACATGAGCGAGTTCAAGAGCCACCTGACGGGGAAGGTGGCTGCCGTCCGGGCAGCCCACCAGCCCGAGCGATTCATCACCGGCCCATTTCGCAAGACGCTGGAAAAGTGGGATGAATTGCTAACGGCCGGTCGGCGCGTGGCCTGCATTTGCGGCGGCGATATTCACGGCGACACATACAGCCTCGGCCCGATCTCCCGTACCGTTTTTCCGTATGAGTTCCATTTCCGGGCATTGAACAACCACATACTGACCTCCAAGCCGCTAACGGGTGAGTTCGACCATGACAAGGAGCTAGTGCTCAGGGCATTGCGACAGGGAAACTGTTGGGTTGGCTATGATGCAGCAGGCGACACAAAGGGTTTCCGCTTTAGCGCCCAAGGCCTCAAGCAACAAGCCATCATGGGTGACTCGATGAAACCCAGGCGAGGGAGGGCCACTTTCCAAATCGCCACCCCTGCCCTGGGCCACATCAGACTGGTGAAGGACGGCGACATAGTTGCGGAAGCTGCCAAGGCTACCCACCTGCGGTACCAGGCCGAGCTGCCTGGCGCGTTTCGGGTCGAGGTCTTTACCCATTTTGCCAATCGCAAGCGAGGCTGGATATACAGCAACCCCATCTATTTGGAGAGCTGACCTCGTCATGACTGACTTGAAGCTCGTGTCAGAACTGAGACCTACCGGCGACCAGCCAGAGGCCATTGTCGGCCTCGTGGACGGCATCCGACGCGGCCTACGCCACCAAACGCTTTTGGGAGCAACCGGAACGGGCAAGACCTTCACGCTGGCCAATGTCATCGAGCAGGTGCAGCGGCCAGTGCTGGTGATGGCACACAACAAAACCCTTGCCGCCCAGCTCTTTAGCGAATTCAGCGAATTCTTTCCCTACAACGCGGTAGAGTATTTCGTCTCCTACTATGACTACTATCAGCCAGAAGCCTACATCCCGCGGCATGATCTCTACATTGAAAAGGAAACTCAGATCAACGAGGAGATCGACCGGCTTCGGCTGTCAGCCACCACCGCCCTGCTCAGTCGCCGGGACGTGATCATCGTCGCCTCGGTGTCCTGCATCTATGGCATTGGCAGCCCCAAGGCGTACGGGCAGGTCGTCCTGCGGCTGGCAAGCGGTGAGCGACACCGTCGCGGTACGGTGCTGCGCCACCTAGTCGATATACGATACAGTCGCAATGACATGGAACTCCGGCGAGGCACTTTCCGGGTGCGGGGCGATACGCTGGAAATCCACCCTGCCTACACCCAGGTGGCGTATCGGATCAGCTTCTGGGGAGACGAGATCGAACGCATCACTGAGATCGATACTCTCACCGGTGAGATGAACAAAGAGCTCTCCAGTATCGAGATCTTCCCTGCAAAGCAGTTCATGACCTCGGATGAAAACCTGCGCTTGGCCATCCAGGACATTGAGAACGAATTGGCAGAGCGGATGGGGCATCTCCGAGAGAACGATTTGCTGCTTGAAGCCCAGCGGATTGAACAGCGGACCCGCTATGACATCGAGATGCTACGCGAAGTCGGATACTGCTCTGGGATAGAGAACTACTCCCGCCTTCTAGACCGGCGGGACCCTGGCACTCCGCCCTGGACGCTGGTGGACTATTTTCCCGCAGACTATATGCTGATTGTAGATGAATCCCACATGACCATCCCGCAGATCCGGGGTATGTTGGGTGGTGACCGCTCTCGCAAGCAGAATCTGGTCGATTACGGGTTTCGCTTGCCCAGCGCCATGGACAACCGGCCGCTCAGCTTTGACGAGTTCGAGACGCGGATCGACCAGGTGATTTACTCGTCCGCCACTCCTGGACCCTACGAAGAACAGTGCTCCCAGCAAGTGGTGGAGCAGATCATCCGGCCGACCGGTGTGCTTGATCCTGAAGTGGAGGTCCGACCGGTCAAGGGACAAGTAGATGACCTGCTGGGCGAGATCAAGCAGCGAGTGGAAAAGGGACAGCGGGTTCTGGTGACCACGCTGACCAAGCGGATGGCCGAGGACCTGGCCGACTATCTGATGGAGCTGGGGACAAAGGTGCAGTACCTGCACTCGGAGATAGATACGCTGGAACGAGTAGACATCTTGCGTGATTTGCGACTAGGGGTCCATGACGTGGTGGTGGGAATCAACTTGCTGCGGGAGGGATTGGATCTCCCGGAGGTGACTCTTGTCGCCATCCTAGATGCCGACAAGGCGGGGTTCCTGCGCAGCGAGCAAGCCTTGATCCAAACCATCGGCCGGACTGCGCGCCACATTGAAGGTCGTGTCATCATGTACGCTGACCGCGTCACTGACTCGATGGAGCGGGCGATAGACGAGACGGAGCGGCGCCGCAAAAAGCAGGCAGCCTACAACAAGGCCCACAATATCGAACCGCGCACGGTTGTCAAGGAGGTGCTCGACCTGACGATGCGACTGACGGGCCGAAAGGTGGCCGAGACCACCGCGCCTTATGCGACGGCGATTCGCCTACCCGAACATGAACTCGGCCGCCTCATCCTGGACCTGGAGGAGCAAATGAGGGAGGCTGCTCAGCAACTAGAGTTCGAACAGGCGGCCGCCCTGCGCGATCAGATACTGGAACTCAAAGAGCAATCGATCACCTGAGCGCGGCAGCGCGGAAAGGAGCGATCGATGCGGGTTGGCGATCAAAGTGCCAGCGTTATCAGGTTGCCCCCCCCGCCGGAGGAACCAGCCGGCCAGATGACAGGACAATTGCCGTCGCAGAGATAGGGCGCGGATCAAGAGACCGGGACAGTTGATAATGCGTTACCATATCACAACCTATGGTTGCCAGATGAATGTGGCCGACTCGCGCGGGCTGGCAGCCGAGCTGGAGAAGCTTGGCTATCTGCCGGCCCCTCGCGCAGAGGAAGCCGATGTGATTGTGCTCAATACCTGCGTTGTTCGACAGCGGCCAGAAGATCGCGCAATCAATCGCCTGCTCAGCCTGCGGCCGGTCAAGGAACACCGACCAGAAACGGTAATAGCTCTCATGGGGTGCCTGGTCGGGGTCAAGCGCCCACAGGCAACTCTACGCCAAAAGTTCCCCTTTGTGGACGCCTTTCTGGCGCCCTCTGACCCAGGTCCGCTGATTAACCTGCTGATCGATCGGGACACGGCGGCCCTTCAGGCAGCCAGGCGTGCGCGGCAAGACGCATTGCAGGACGGCGAGTTGGTGCTTCCCGGCAGCGAGCAAGGCAAGCTCGTCAGCGCATACATCCCGGTCGTACTGGGTTGTTCCCATGCGTGCGCGTTCTGCATCATTCCCCACCGACGCGGACCAGAACGCAGCCGGCCGCCGGCCGAGATTCTGGCTGAGGCGCGCGCCCTAACACTCCAAGGAGTCAAGGAGATCACTCTCTTGGGACAGATTGTGGACCGCTATGGCCTTGATCTACCGGAAGAGATCACGCTGGCAGACCTGCTGCACCAACTGCAGGAAATCGATGGGTTGGAGCGGATTCGCTTCCTCACCAGCCACCCCAATTGGATAACTGACGAGTTGCTAGATGCCGTGGCTAGGTTGCCCAAGGTATGCGAGCACATTGAGGTCCCCATCCAGGCGGCCGACGATGAGATTCTACGAGCGATGAAGCGGGGCTACACGGCCGATGACTACCGCCACTTGATTGCCAAGATACGCCGCACCATCCCCAAGGTGGCAGTTCATACAGACATCATCGTTGGTTTCCCGGGAGAGACCAAAGAGCAATTCCGCCGCACTTGCGACCTTCTGGCCGAACTCAGGATGGACAAGGCGCACATTGCCCGCTACTCTCCCCGACCAGAGACGCTCTCCAGTCGCAAGATGGAGGATGATGTCCCAGAGGATGAGAAAGAGCACCGCCGCAAAGCCCTGGACGACTTGCAGGCCGAGATCGTGGGGAAGATCAACCGGCGCCTGGTCGGGACGGAGGTCAGAGTGCTGGTGGAAGGACAACACAAGGGACGCTGGCGTGGCCGAACGCGTGGGAACAAGCTCGTCTATATCGAGGACCAGCGTGACCTTTGCGGCCAGTTGGTGGACGCTCGCATCTCTTGGGCCGGTCCCTGGTCCATGCAAGGGACTGCCATTTAGCGATCAGATCCCAGTATCCCCGTCAATCCGTCCTCCCCGTCGGGGAAAATGGGCTCGATGGTGGCCCACCGGCTGATGATCTACTGGAACGCGGTCTCCATCCCGGTCATTGAGGACGGGACGCAATGCCTTTCGGCGGCGCGGCGAACCTGCAAACAAGGCCCGCATCATGCATAGAGTCCGCATTCAATTCGGCAAAACAGGCCCATTGCGCTTTACCGGGCACCTGGATCTGGCCCAAGCGTGGGAGCGATTGCTCCGGCGCGCCCGCGTACCGGTCGTCTATTCCAAAGGTTTCAACCCCCAGCCACGCCTGAATCTGGCGGCCGCCCTGCCGCTGGGTTTCACCAGTGAGTGCGAGTTGGTCGACGTCTGGCTGGAGGCCCACATCCCCGCGGCTGAGCTATTGCAGCGGCTGACGGCCGCAGCCCCGCCCGGCCTCACCATCCATAAGGTGGAGGAGGCAGCGATCAAGGCGCCATCGCTCCAGTCCCAACTGAAAGCCGCCGAGTACAACATTGTACTGGAGCCACTCCCCGACCTGAAGGGCCGGGTGGATGCGCTGCTGGCCGCCGTAACGCTGCCGCGAGAACGCCGGGGCAAGAGCTACGATCTTCGCCCGCTGGTGCTCGCCATCTGGCTTGATGCGGAAGGGATCGGCATGCAACTGGCGGCCATGCCGGGGAGTACCGGTCGACCAGACGAGGTTCTACTTGCCCTTGGCTTGGACGCCCCGGTGGCGCGCATTCACCGCACGCGGCTCATTTTCAAACCTGGATAGACTTCCACTTTCCAGAACGGAAGCGCAGCGCCAGGAAAGCAGAGCGCACACCGAAATCCACCCCTATTGCAATCCAAACACCGACAAGACCCAGCGATGGTCCCAACAAGTGGGCGCCGACTATGCGAATACACCAGA
>DAOUVM010000003.1 GCA_030667645.1 Ardenticatenales bacterium
CAGTCCATCTCGCAGAGTACGCCAACTCCGGGCACCGGATTGTGGTAAACAACATGGCCGCACGATTGGCAGACCGGGCGCGGGCGTCCGGCCGTCCGCTCTTCCACCAACTTGTGACCACACTGGGGGCAAAAGGAATTTGGGAAGGGCATGTATTCTCTGCTCTAGCGCAGATAGTCCCGCAGCGCTCGACTGCGGGTGGGATGGCGCAGCTTGCGAAGGGCTTTGGCTTCAATCTGTCGGATTCGTTCTCTGGTCACGCCAAAGTGTCTGCCTACCTCTTCCAGGGTATGGTCCTCCCCATTGAGCAGACCGAAACGCATCTCCAGAACCTCGCGCTCCCGTTCACTCAGGGCGCCCAGGATGCTGTGGATCTGTTCTTTCAGTAGTTGCTTGGAGGCGGCATCAACCGGTCGGGGAATCGACTCATCCTCAATAAAGTCGCCCAGCGAGCTGTTCTCCTCTTTGCCGACCGGCATTTCCAGGGACATCGGTTCCTGCGAGATGCGCATAATCTCGCGGACCTTGCTGCTCGCCCGCCGCAGTTTCTTGTCTAGCACCTGGTCGAGCCGTTTCTCGGCCGCCCAGGCATCCTGTATCTTGCGCACGTCTTCCGGAATCAGTAGGTCTACCTCGAGCGCCAGCTCTTCTGAAGAGGGATCACGTCCCAGCTCCTGTACCATGCGGCGCTGCGCTCGGACCAGCTTGTTGATGGTTTCTACCATGTGAACCGGGATGCGGATGGTACGAGCTTGGTCTGCGATCGCTCGGCTGATCGCTTGCCGGATCCACCAGGTGGCATAGGTACTGAATTTGTACCCTTTGGTGTGGTCGAACTTGTCCACTGCGCGCAAGAGCCCGATATTGCCTTCCTGGATCAGATCGAGAAATGAAATCCCGCGCCCCATGTACCGTTTTGCGATGCTGACGACGAGGCGAAGGTTGGCTCGGATGAGTGCCCTCTTGGCCAGTACCGCCCGTGCCTCGATCGCACGCTCGTTCTCGACCCATTCTTGCTCTCTCTCTTTGAGAAACAGGTCAATGGCTTTTCGGCAGTCCATGACCTCGCCGTGCTCTTGGTGCCATTCCAGCATCTGGTCCTGAAGGGTGGACGGCAACATGTAAAGCCCCAGATACACCTCGAATACGGCGATGGCGAGCTGGCTCCATTCCTCGTTCTGGCCCCATGATCCTTCGTCCAGGAATGTTCTGAGGTAGGACGGACTGTTCCCCTGCCAGACAGTGCGCAGCATCTGAGCCTCTTCCAGCAGGGAACAGAAATCCGGGAGCGCGACGGCGAGTTCGCGGCAGATCGTCTCTGTCTTGCGCCACCAGGCAAGCGTGTGGTCGCAGACGCCAACTAGTGCGCCTGAAGCACCAACATCCCCAGGAGCCTCTTTTGCCAGAGAGTCGGCCAAGTCGTCCAGGTGGTCGCCGGCTGCCATTTGCGTGCTGAGCCAGATCTCCTGGTCCGGTTCCAGCAGAGCGACCTGCCCAATCTCCTTGAGATACATACGGATAGGATCGTCCGATGCATCAATGACTATTGGAGGTCTGCCGGCGGTATCTTGGCTGGCCTTTGGTTGTTCTTGGTGCGTGGATCGTGGCCCAGGGGTCTGCGGGCGCGAATCAGCCTCCCCCTTTTTCGAGTCCATTTTCACAAGTTGCCTCTGTAGGATCTTGGGCTTATCTCTGCCGCTGGTGGTCGCTGGGAAGCGGATTGCCGATGAGAGCCAGTGCCCGATCGATCTTCAGCCTGCGTCTCTCCAATTCTAGCACCTGTTGCGTATACGTGCCAGTGGCTGCTCTGTCATCTTGCGACAGGGCTTCAGCCAGGGCTCTGTTCGACTCTGATTTGGCTCGCTCGATTTCCTCGACACGCATTTTCAGCACAGTGGAGGCGAGGTAGCGCGTGACCTTTTCTGGTGGGACCGGGTCGCTGACGATTCCCTCGGATGGGATGTTGGGGTTTGGAGTGTGCTGAGCTTGAATGGCATGCAGCCGGGGGAGAAGGGCTTCGTCGAGGCTCCCCTGCAACTGGTGGATAGTGTCCGCCTCATCGTTATAGTCTGGGGGGTCCAGCTTCTGTACCTCCAAGAAGATGGCGTGGTTGTGAGGGTCAGCGAAATCCTGCGCACAGATGGGCCGGAGCGTGTGTTCCAGGAGGGTTCGATTTACCTGGCGCCAGATATGCGGCGCGGTCATGATTTGGTTCAGGCAGTATAGTTCCTTGGGAGAGTGGAGGGAGGGCAGCCGGGTACTCGATCTAGCCTCTGGGGCGGGGGGCGAAGGGGTTGGTTCATTGGTATCCCAGGCCGGTGGCGGGGGAGCACTGATGGAAGAGGCAGTGGCGGACTGGGTACGCGGGCGCACCCGTCCGCCTCCCCATGGGCCCGGTCGAGCAGTCATGGTCACGAGCGTTCGCTCATCTACTCCCAGGCGCCGCGCCAGGTATTGGGTGTAGTGATCCCGTTCGACGGCGTTGGATACGTCCTGGATTATCGGCATGGCTTGGGCGACGGCCGCCGACTTTTCTTTGGCGTCGTTTGGATCCACCTCGGTAACGATTGCGTTGATGATGTATTCAACCAGCGGGCTGGCGGTTTCTATCAATTGGGTCCACGCGGCCGCGTCGGATCTGATGAGGTTGTCAGGGTCCAACCCTGGTGGAAGAGTGGCAACGCGTATGTCCGCCTGCAGCCGGCTCTCTTGCCGGACAAGACCGCGAGGGTCAAAGACCAACTCTACTTTCCGATCAAGCGTCTGGCGCGCGACGTCCAAGCCGCGAAGCGTGGCCTTGCGCCCGGCCGCGTCCGCATCCAGCGCGAGAGTCAACCGATTGGTGTACCGCTTGAGTTGACGCAACTGGGGGGCGGTCAGAGCAGTCCCCATCTGGGCGATGACGTTGGCGCAGCCCGACTGCTGAGCTTGCATTACATCCATATACCCTTCCACGACGATTGCCTGGCCCGCCTCGCGAATCCCCTTTTTGGCCATGTCCAGGCCGTACAGGATCGTGCTTTTGTCAAAGAGTTCCGTCTGCGGTGAATTGACGTACTTGGGCGCCACATCGGGTTTTTCGTCTGCCGAGCACGGTTTGCCGGGCAGGACGCGGGCGCCAAAGCCAACGACCCGCCCGCGCAGGTCCCGGATGGGGATGACGAGACGTCCGCGGAACCGATCGTATCGCCGACCCGTGTCCTGCTTTTCCACCAGCAATCCCACCGCAAGGATGTTGTCGTCCGTGTGTCCCTTGCTGCGCAGGAAATCCCGCGCTCCGTCCCACTGATTGAGAGCATAGCCAACCTGGAACTGCTCCACAGTGTGCGGTAGCAGGCCACGCTCCACCACATAGTCGCGGGCGGCCTCTGCCTCTGGCGCATTGCGCAGCAGGTGCATGTAGTAGAGGGTGGCCGTGTTGAGGAGTTCGTAGAGCTGGGCGCTGGCTTCCTGGTGCTTGATCTGCTGGGGAGTCTGGGGTTTGAGTTCGACGCCGGTCTGTTCCGCCAGAGCTCGAAGCGCATCGGCAAAGTCCCAGCCCTGTTTCTTCATGAGAAAGGTATAGACATCTCCTCCCTCGGCACATGCGCCAAAGCAACGCCATGTCTGCGTATCTGGAAACACTACAAACGAGGGAGTTTTTTCCGTGTGGAACGGGCATAGCGCCTTGAAATTCCGGCCGGAGCGTTTCAGTTCCACATGCTTGGAGATGACATCTATGATGTCTACTCGCGCCTTGATTTCGTCAATTGGGTTCATGTTCTCCGACGGGTCTGTGCTGTTGCTGGATGTCCCAGATTCTGTTTCCCGGCGGCTCTGTCGGGAGACCTACCAGTTGCCAGGATTCCAACCGATTCCAATGCGGCTCCACTCCGGCAGAGCCGACCCGTTTCTGCCTCGCTCGCGCCGCAGAACCCTGGCTCTGGTCCTTGATGGACGGGCGCCCCACCAGGGAGGGCGTGCCGGCCGTCAGCGGAAGGAGAGCGACCACCAACGAGGCTGCCGGCACAGGGTCAAGCCTGTGGCCCTGCTGGCCCGGCGCCAATCAACCGCTGATCATGTTCTTGAATACTAGAACCCTTCCAGTCGGGAAAAGTCAAGGATACCCTGAGCCAGTTCAGCAATATGCTGAACCAGGGCGCGACGATTGTCACGCCAATTGGGGTTTTCATCGTCGTCCACCAATACGTTGTCAAAGAATCCGTTGATAGGAGCGACGAGCTTTTCGGCGGCCGTCATGAACTCATCGACGCTGCTGCCAGGATTCACCCTGGCGGCCGCGGCGAGGTACGCGTGGCTTAGCTCTCTGGCAGCCGGTTCGACAAATCCATCCAGGTCCAAGCCGTATGGCTGGGGGTAGCGCCGGGCCATACGTTTGCAGCGCCCGTAGGCATGCAGTAGCTGAGACCACTCTTCCTGCTCTACCTTGGCGGCTAGTTGCCCCGCCGCCCGGTGTGCCGCGGCCGGGTTGTCTCCCTGTTCCGCCAGAACCGCCTCTACTACGTCATAGCGGAACCCCTCTTCTCGCAGCAGCACCCGCAGCCGCCCGACGATGAATCGGTGCGCATCGTCTACCGCCTGGTCGGATACCTCTACCGGCAGCAGTTTGGCGGCCGCGAGAAGCCCTGTCATCAGGTTACATGATCTTCCAGAGTCGATCAACACTTGAACACTCCCGAGCGCGGCGCGGCGCAGGCCGTACGGGTCGGCCGAGCCGGTGGGAGCCATCCCGACGGCAAAGAGCCCAACCAAGCTGTCCAACCGATCCGCGAGCGCGAGCGCCATACCGGCCGGGCTCTGGGGTAGTATGTCTCCCTGCCTGCGCGGCAAATAGTGCTCATAGATGGCTCTGGCGACAGCGGGCGGCTCACCGCTCAACAGGGCATACTGCTGGCCCATGATCCCCTGCAGGGAGGTTATCTCGACGACCATCTTGGTTGTCAGATCGGCCTTGGCTAGAGAAGCAGCGCGAGCCGCCGTGGTTGACTCGTCGTCCGTCAGCTTGAGCATTCTCCCGATTTCGGGGACAAGTGTCTCCAGGCGCCGGGTCTTGTCCAGCATCGAACCCAACTGCGTCTCAAAGACGAGTGTGCCGAGTTTGGGCACAAGACTCTCCAATGGGTTGGCAGAATCCTCCCGGAAGAAAAACTCGGCATCAGCAAAGCGGGCACGGATCACATGCTCGTTGCCCTGGCGCACGGTATCCAGGTGCTGTCCGCCGCCGTTGCGGATCGCGATGAAATAGGGAAGCAGCTTTCCATCATCAGCTCCCACCACCGGAAAGTAGCGCTGATGTTTGCGCATGACGGTGATGAGCAGGTCTCGCGGCAAGGCGAGGTAGCTCTTGTCAAAGCTGCCGAGCAGCGCAGTAGGTTGTTCAACCAGGTTGTTGACCTCTTCCAGCAGCCCCGGTATGTAGAGTGCCTTGCCGGTCACCTCGGTCGCCAGTTGGTCTACCTGACGCTGGATGATCGATTTTCGTTTGACCGGATCTATCATCACGTTGTGGGAGCTCATGAGCGCCACATAGTCGGCAGCGGCCGGGATTTCAATAGAGGGAGAGTTCTCCGGCCGCAACCCGCGACTGACCCGGCCGCCAACCAGGCCAGCGTACTCGAAGGGAACGACCTGGTCGCCCAGCAACGCAACCAGCCAGCGAATGGGACGGCTGAACGCGGTTGGGCTGCCTGGTTGCCAGCGCATAGATCTCCCAAAGCGAATTCCCGCAACAAGACCTGGTAGGGCCTCGGTCAGCACCTCGCCCGCCGGCCGGCCAACCTGGCGCACCTGGGCCGTCACGTATCGTTTGCCACTGATCTCTTGGATATGGAGTGACTCGATCGGGACGTTGTGCCGACCGGCAAAGCCCAGTGCGGCCTTTGTCGGCTTGCCATCAGCGTCAAACGAACGATCGACCGGCGGTCCCTTGACCTCATCCACTAGATCGCGTTGCATGGGGGCCAGGCCGTGTACCAGGATGCTCAAGCGACGTGGCGTGCCGAATACCTGGATCCGCTCATGCTCAAGCCGCAGATCATCCAATAGCTCGGGGGCTGCTCGCTCCAACTGAGAGAGAGCATCGGACAGATCGCCGGACGGCAGTTCTTCGGCGCCGATCTCTAGGAGAAAAGGAGTGGGAGCGGAGGGTTCGATTCGGGGGGGAACGGCGCTGGCTGTCGAAGGTGGTTTTGTCTCCCAATTTGGTACCTTCATGAACGGGTACTCTAGCCGCTGGCGCTGCTCGATGTATGCAGCAGAGATGCGGCGGGCCATGTCTCTCGTGCGGTGAAAGAATGTCGCCCGTTCAGTAACCCCAATGGACCCCCGCGCATCCAGCACGTTGAAGAGGTGGGAGCATTTGAGGTTATAGTCGTGGGCCGGAATCACCAGACCGGCTTCCAGTGCCCGCTTGGCCTCGGTTTCGAAGGTGTCATACACCTGGCGCAGTGCGTCGACATCGGCAACCTCGAAATAGTACTTGCAGTGCTCGATTTCGGACTGGAGAAGCACTTCGCCATAGGTGATTCCAGAGCCCCACTCCATGTCCCACACGCTTTCCTTGCCCAGCAGTGCAATCAGGATCCGCTCCAAGCCGTAGGTGAGTTCCACAGCCACAGGATCCAGGTCGTGCCCGCCAGCCTGCTGAAAATAGGTGAACTGGGTGATTTCCTGTCCATCCAGCCAGACCTCCCAACCCAGACCCCATGCACCGATTAGCGGGCTTTCCCAATTGTCCTCCACAAAACGGATGTCGTGCTGGCACCGGTCGATCCCAATAGCCTCCAGACTCTGCAGGTAGAGTTCCTGAGGATTACCGGGATCGGGTTGGAGGATCACCTGGAGCTGGTAGAAGAGCTGCATCCGGTTCGGATTGTCCCCAAAGCGGCCGTCGTCGGGCCGAACGCTGGGCTCAATGTAGGCCACGTTCCATGGCTCTGGCCCGAGGACTCGTAGGACGGTGGCCGGATTCATTGTCCCCGCCCCCACTTGCACGTTGTAGGGTTGCCAGATGAGACAGCCCCAGTCCGCCCAAAAGTCGAGGAGTTCAAGTGTCATCTTTTGGAATGTTAGCGGTTGGGTCATATCTTCTCCACAATTCCAGGTATCCGAGAGAATCCGCGGATGCTGGTTCGCCGTGACAGGGCGCTATCCGGTTGTATATTCGCCGGCCGATTCGTGGCGCAGTCGTTTCAAGAAATCGGCGGACTGCAAACGGCATTCCAGGTGATGTTGGATGTATTGGTGCATGATGGTTTCGAGCTCGGAGTGCAATGATCGGCGAACTCGCAGAACGGACGCGGCGTCGTACGACCGCGTCTGAAAGAAGCGCAGTACCTTCAATGCGCTCAGGGAGATGGGCTGACTGCTGGGATCGGCCCTCTCGCAGTTGGGACAGAGTGCGCCGCCCAGCCCGGCACTGAAGAACTGGGCTTGCGGCTCAACGACTGCCCTGCAGCTTGCACAGTGGAACAATTGAGGCTGGTAGCCCACCAGGCTCAGGAGACGTAGCTCATAGTAGCGAGCGGTGAGCAGCAAATCCTTGGTCTCTGCGAGCCAACCCAGTGCTTCCGCCAACAGGGTGTAGAGCTGAGGGTGGCTATCGTCTTGGGCTGTGAACCGGTCGAGCAGTTCCACGGCGTGATTGGCATAAGTGGCGCGGATGAGATCTTCGCGCAGAGGTCGGAAGGCGTCTATGAGTTCAGCCTGGGTAATCAGGTCCAGGTTTCGGCCGCGCGCGAACAACAACCTGGTTCGCATAAAGGGCTCGATGTGCCCTGCCTTGCGGCTCTGCGACTTGCGCACTCCCTTTGCAACAGCCCGGACCTTGCCCCGGGTGGGGGTCAACAGAGTGAGCAGGCGATCCGCTTCGGCGAAATCGCGTCGGCGCAAGACGATTGCCTCTGATTGGTACAGGCGCTCGGTGGTCATGATTCCTGTCTCTTGATCATCCCGCAGAACGAGTGCCCGCAGGGAGAGTCCAATTATACCACCAATTAGATAGATGGAGGGTGTCGTTTGGTTGCCGGTTGGATCGGTCTGTGCCATAATCCGCCTCCACCGTTGCGCGCTGCCGGACGGAACATTCCCTACCGGTACTCACTGTGGCCAATCCACGATCAGAAGGAGGAAGCATGAAAGAGAGCAGCGGATACGATCGGCGGGTCAGAGCTTGGTGCATGTACGATTGGGCCAACTCGGCTTTCGCCACTACTATTCTCGCGGCGGTGCTCCCCATCTACTATAGTCAGGTAGCAGGCGCGAACCTACCCAGCGAGGCGGTGGCGACCGCCTATTGGAGCGTCGGACTGAGCGTTTCGCTCTTTATCGTCGCGATTCTGTCTCCGATACTCGGCACTGTCTCTGACGTGTTGCGCGGCAAGAGGCGTTTCCTGACCGTGTTTGCTGGGATCGGGATTGTCGCGACTGGGCTGCTAGTGTTGGTGGACACTGGCGACTGGCTGCTGGCTTCGCTTCTGTTTGTCTTTGGCCGGATTGGTTTCACCGGCGCCAACGTCTTTTACGATGCATTGCTGCCCCACGTGGCCAGAGCGGATGACCGGGACAGGATATCGACACGTGGCTTTGCGATGGGTTACCTGGGTGGGGGGTTGCTGCTGGCAATCAACGTAGTGATGATCCAGGTATTGCCCGGCACATGGGGCCCGCGTCTTTCTTTCCTCAGCGTCGCTGTCTGGTGGGCAATCTTTTCGATACCGATCCTTACGCGGGTGCCGGAACCACCCTCGGCCACTGCCACCCTGGCGCCCAGGCAGACAGTGCTGGGCGTCAGCTTTCGGCGACTCGTGGAGACCATGCGCGACGTTCGGAAATACCGCGAGTTGTTCAAGTATCTGATTGCTTTCCTGATCTACAATGATGGCATTGGCACCATCATCGGCGTGGCGGCGATATATGGGGCGGAACTCGGTTTCGCTAGCACTGAACTGATCTTGGCACTGCTGTTGGTGCAGTTCGTTGGAATTCCCTTTAGCCTGATCTTCGGACGGCTGCCTGGCAGATCGGACGACCGGCGGCCAGTGTATCTTGCCTTTATCCTGTTCAGCCTGGTTTCTCTGCCTGTGGCGGGGGTCATCGGGGTTCGGGTTCTGCCGGGCGTGGCGACGGGGGCGCCATTGCAGCCCTATGAGGAGGCGTCAGGAGCGGTCGGGGAAGGGGTGTATCTGGCGGACGACCCCGCTCTGGACCTCTTGGGCGCGTGGAAAACCGAGGCGGTGGCGGCGGACATGGTTGGTGGAGACGAGGATGTGGTCTATGTGACCGCTAGTGAGCCGGGCGCCCGCTGGAGCCTGGTGTTCAATGGGCAGAGAATCAGGGTGACCCATAGCCTCGGACCGGATTACGGCGTGTGGGCTGTCGAAATGGACGGCCAGCCTCTGTTGGATGAAGACACGGGGCGACCGGTCACGTTGGACGGCTATCGTCAGACGGTGCGGTATGGAGCCCGAGAGACCTTCCAGGCCGATGAACCAGGGATCCACACGCTCAGCTTGATCAATACTGGTGAGGGCAACAAGGACAGCAGTGGGGTGATGATGGCGCTAGCTGATGCGGAAATCCTTCCGCCCATCCGTCAGAGCAACCTCATGGTGATCCTGGGCATCATTCTAGGGGTAGAGGTCGTTGGCGCCGCGTTGGCGCTCTTGCTGGGGCGGTCACTATTCTCGGGGCTTGCTGCCAAGCTGGATACCAAACGCAGCATCTCTCTCTCTCTGACTGTTTATATGGTCATCGCTGTGTGGGGGTTCTTTCTCGACTCGGTGATAGAGTTCTGGATCCTTGCCTGGATGGTGGCGATGGTGCAAGGCGGGAGCCAGGCGCTCAGTCGAAGTCTCTACGCCAGCATGTCGCCTGCGGCGAAGAGCGGCGAGTTCTTTGGGCTCTATGGTGTCATGGAAAAGTTCTCCGCGATCATTGGGCCATTGTTGTTTGCGGCCGCAGTGGCAGCCTTTGACAGCAGCCGTCCAGCGGTCCTGAGCCTAATCGTGCTCTTTGCCGTCGGTATCTACCTTCTGCGACGGGTAGATGTTGAGGAGGGACGCCGGATTGCACAGCAGGAGGATGTTGAGTTACTGGGCGTTGGTCATGGCCCTGAGAGTTGATCAGGCCAACCCGTAGGGGAATCGTCGGGCGGAGGCAGGGCCGGGCATTTGACAACCGGCGCCGGAATGCAGTATACTGACCGAGATCGATTTTCTATGAGATTGTCGGCATGGCAAGATCAGCGAAGCAATTGAATGCGAACTTGAGAGACACGCGGGTGGTTGCCCGCGTGTTTTGCTTTGAGCGGTAGGTCGCATTCACCGTGCCCAGTCAGAAAAGGAGTCGCCCGTGGATTATGGGATGATCAGCAAGATTGACAAGGCAAGACGTTATGCCGAGCAACCAGAACGTGTTAGATTTGATCAGTTCAGTGTGACCATTGATGGAGACAACAACCCACACAAGGTTGCTTATGCTGAGGGAAGCTGGCTCTGTGACTGTGACTTTTTCGCGGGCCGTGGTGTCTGCAGTCACACAATGGCGATGGAGCGAATACTGGGGCAGATGGTTCTGACGCCGGCCGCCGGCGTGCGGGATGCGGCCTGAAGAGCGGGCTTGAAGCCGCCCAGCCGGAGCTGGGTTTCAGGTTTTCACGAGCGGAGAACTACAAGTTCTCCGCTCTTTTCTGTTGTTGGGGGCGGTGAAGGCCGGACAGGTCTACAGCGTCAAACCATCTGTCACTGACAGTCTCTCAGATGACTGGTGTCATTCAGCAACGTCAACCGAGGGGAGCCAGAATGGAACTGAACGATGCTCAGGCCGGTATTCCCTCCCGGCGATAATCGATTGTGGTGACGCAGTTCCAACCCAATCAGGTGGCAGATCAGGGTCTTGATGGTTCCCCCATGGCTCACGATGAGAATGGTTTGCGCGGCGTGCGATACGCGCAGGGATTCGAATTCCTGCACTGCGCGAGCCTGGAGAGCCGCCAGCGTTTCTCCGCCTCCGCGAGGGATATCCCGTCCCTGGGCGAGAGCCTCCAGTTCGTGCGGATAGCGGTCCTCAATCTCGGCATGGGAAAGCCCGGACCAGCCTCCCAGATCGACCTCCCGCCAGGCTGACACAAACTTTGGGGTTAGTCCCACCGCGTTTCCCAGAATGGCGGCTGTCTCCGAGGCGCGGGCGAGGTCACTGCTATAGACACAATCAATATCCCAGCCGCGCAGCCGCAGCGCCAGGGAGCGCGCCTGTTCCTGGCCCTTGCTGTTCAACGGGATGTCGGCGTGCCCCTGGGGAATGCCGGCCTGGTTCCAGTCTGTTTCGCCGTGGCGAACCAGCAAGAGGCGGGCAGGATAGGACGCCATGCAGCTAGCCGGTCAGCTTCGCCCCAGGACCCGGCGAGCCAACCGGTCTGCCACCTGGCTCTTGGGGCGATTCGGGTCGAGACGGGCAACAGCCGGGCGGCCTGCCTTTTCGGCCGCCTCCAATTCATAGTGGGCAAAAAGGTAGCTATGCCGGCGCAGGAAATCCTCCCACGCAGAGTCCGGCTTGATAGTCTTGAAAGCATCCCAGGCATCCTGGATGAGCGGCTTGAGGCCGGTTGCCTCGCTGGCCGGTAAGTATCCCGTGGACCCGCTCTGGCGGAGTTGGTCACGGAAGGGGAGCAGACGGGCAATCAGCACGTCCCCGACCTCTGCCCGCCCGGGCCCGCCCGATTCGCGAATGATGTACTCTTTGTTGTCAAAGATGTCTTGGAGGTTGAAGATCTGCTTCCCCTCGCCGGTAGCATCGGCAAGAACATATGCCGATGCTGGTCCGGCCGCCAGCCAACTGCTCAGCAACGAGGCCTCCTCTTTGTCCATCAACTCGGCTTTTTCGGTGTTGTAAATCTCAATCAGACGCGGCCGGTCGTCTGGCGTATCGTCATGGGTGAACCAGTCAAAGAAGCGCAGAGTTTCGGGCTGGCTCATCTCGTGAGCGTTCTCAATCGTATAGTAATTGTTGAAAAACAGGGCAACGCCGGCAGCAAATGATTCGGCAAAGCGCTCTTCTTTGGCAAAGGCTATGAAATCGCGCCGCAGGAAGCCGGCCGCGCTTTCCCAGGCTCGGTTCTCTTTGGCAACGGCCTGGTCGAGCTTTAAATGGCACTGCTTGTATTTCTTGCCGCTACCGCAGTGGCATGGGGCATTTCGTCCTGTTTTCGGTGTCATGATGTCCTCTCTGTGGGCTACGGGCACCAGAGCTGTGGCCGGAAGCTGATTTCTCTTTTCTCCATCTTGCCGCCCGATGGCATCTGGAGGTCTGGTCACTCTACAACTGAATCGTTGATTCTGCGGCAGTTACGAATATGAATTGTAATCCAGGGTCAGGATCTGGCAAGTTGCATCAGACTGTGCCGTGAGAGGGTGTCCCGCATGGCGAGTTTGCCACAATCAGGAAGATATGTTATATTTGCTGTGGTACCCTACCGTGTGCGTGATGTCGCAACGCGTTTTGAGCCAACACCTAAACAAAAGGGGTCCTTAATACGTAGAGGGGCTGCGATAGCGCAAGCAAGGCAAAACCTCTCGATAGGCACCCCACCTGCGAGAGTAGGTTCAAAACAGGAGACACACGGCATGGTAGGGACGAGATAATATGAGACCCTTGAGTGCTCAATGGTCTTTTTTAATGTGTGGGCCCGAGTGGACGACCGACGGATGTCCATCCGGGGAGATTCTGAACCAGGGTGGTGGCGCAGTTCAGCATGTCCCGAGTGCCAGGGCAGTAAAGCATCAGAGATCCGCCCTCTGCCAATCCCCCTTTGCTGCAGCGCAGAGTTGCCGGGGGAGCGGCGTTTTTTCTGTTTTTCGACACTCTTGGAACAATCTCTTGACATTGGGGTGACCAATGTGTTATTCTCGGATAGAGTGCAGTTGACTCGCATGATGGGCCAGTGTGTTCGGTGGCCCGATGTCGGAGACCTCAAGCATGCAACGTGAGCGCGTGGCAGAAGATATCTATGTCTTTACCAGCGAGTTGTATGCTCGGGTGACCGCTGGCGCCGTCATCACGCCGGAGGGGAGCATTCTCATTGACACTCTGCCCTATTCCCAGGAGACTTGGGAGATCAAAACTTTCCTCCAAGACCGTCTCCGGGTTCCGGTTCGCTACGTGGTCAATACGCACTATCACGCTGACCATACTCGCGGAACATGCCTTTTCCCCGATGCGGTTGTGGTCGGACACACGCTCTGCCGCCAACTGCTGGATACAATTGGGCGCTCTGGGCTGGAACAAGCACAGTCGCAGCCGGCGGAGTTGATGGATCTACGCGTTGTGCTGCCCGGGATTGTTTTTGAGGATGGCTGTCTGAATCTTCATCTGGGAGACAAGACGGTCCAATTGATCCATTCGCCAGGACACAGTCCCGATTCGACGGTCGTTCTCATCCCGGAGGATCGGGTGCTGTTTGCGGCCGACACCATGATGCCCATCCCAACGTTTCTGGATGGGGACCTGGAGGATCTGATCTCCTCGTTGGAGGCGATTGGGAATCAGCCGGTTGACAATGTAGTTCAGGGGCACGGTGAGGTCATGCTGCGCGGTGAGATCAAGAGCATTGTGGAAAGCGATGTCCGGTATCTGCGGACGATCCAGCAACGGGTGACTCGGGTGGTCGAGAGCGGAGGCGGGGAGAAGGAGCTGCAGAGCATCGATATTGAGAGTTGCGGCAAGTCCCGTATCCCCCTGAATGGTCTGGTGGTCGACCTGCATGCGGCGAATCTCTTTAAACTGTACCGTGACATGTTGAATGCCTGACCTCTACTTATGGTAAAGTAAGATTTGCGTGTTTGGCTGCTCCGTGTTATAATCATTGCACGTGGGTTTGGAATATTGTTGGTGCGGAAAAGTGGGCGACCCCCACTTTTCTGTTTATGTGGGCACGTAGGTCGGTTTTCAGAGGCGATAGTGGGATGAAAAGCGAATTCCTGTTAGCCTTGAATGAAATATGCGAGTCACGAAGCTTGTCAGGCGACGTGGTGATCGAGGCGATCGAGACTGCACTGGTGTCGGCCTTTCGGCGGGACGTGGGGGTGAGCACCGCGCAGAATATCGCCGCTAAAGTAGATTCGGAGAGTGGGACAGCGACCATTTTCGCGGAAAAAGAGGTGGTCGAGGTCGTTCAGGATGAGCGCACTGAGGTCGTGATCCAGAGAGCACGCAAGTCCAGCGATGAGCCGGTGGCCTTGGGTGATACGGTGATGGTGGATAGCACGCCGCGCGATTTCGGCCGGATTGCGGCGCAGACTGCCAAACAGGTGATACTGCAGCGGATTCGCGAGGCGGAGCGAGAGCAGCTCTACGAGGACTTTTCCGGACGGGAAGGGGAGATCATCAATGGCACCGTTCAGAATGTGACTCCGCAGGCGGTCACGATTGGCCTGGGGCGGACGGAAGCGCTTCTGCCGCGCAACCAACAGGTGCCGGGCGAGCGGTACTTTCATCATGACAAAGTGCGGGCTTATGTGCTCGAAGTGCGGCGAGCCAGCCGGGGACCTCAAATCATTGTTTCGCGCAGTCATCGCAATATGCTCCGCCGGATGCTAGAATTGGAGATCCCAGAGATCTACAATGGCCTGGTTGAGATCAAGAGTGTCGCCCGTGAGGCCGGACAGCGATCCAAAGTCGCGGTAGCTGCGCTGCAAGACGGAGTGGATCCGGTAGGGGCATGTGTGGGTATGCGCGGGGTACGCATTCAGAGCGTTGTGCGCGAGCTCAATGATGAGAAGATCGACGTCATCGAATGGAACTCGAACCCTCGCGTTTTCATCGCCAAGGCGTTGAGCCCGGCACGTGTCTCCCAGGTTTATTTGCACTCTGAAACTCCGAGTGGCAGAACAGCGACGGTTATTGTGGCCGATGATCAGCTCTCGCTGGCAATCGGCCGAGTGGGGCAGAATGCAAGGCTGGCCGCCAAGCTGACTGGGTGGCGCATTGACATCAAGAGCCTGACAGAGGCAACCGTCGAAGCTCTGGGAAAGCGGAATGATCCCCTGGTGGTGGACGCGGTCAGAGAAAATGCGACCTCACTAGAGCATGCAGAGATCATCCTGGCGAAAAAGGCCGCCGACAGGCCCATCACGGCCGAGGATTTCCAGACGCTCAACCGCGTCGTCGAGCTGATTGAGGGCAAGTTCATCGAGCGTGCCGAGGCAGAACGAAGAGCGGAGGAAGAGACACGCAAGACTATTCCCGTGCTGTATTGGGAGATGCCATTGAGTATCCTCGAGCTGACCGAGGAATTGGTAGACTCTCTCAGTCAGCATGGGTTTGGCACGGTCGGCCACATCGCGGCTGCCCTTGCTCACGACCCAGCCAAGTTTCGGAAGCGAGCTAGCCTGGAGGCCGAAGCCCTTGTTGAGGTGCGGGAGCGGCTGGCGTCAGCCGATCTGCCGGCCACAGCCGTGGAGTTGGCTCGGTGGCTGGCTGGCGACGAGGAACTCGAGCTGGAAGAAACGGAACAACCTGAGGATCCCAGCCTCGAGTTGGCTGAGGAGTCCGAGATGGTTCGGCGAGAGGAATCTGCGGCTGATAAAGACGCCGACGGAGTCGAGTCATCCGTGGAAGAATCCAAAGCGGAGCCATCCCCGGTCGCTCTGTTTGAGGAGCCTCCGCTAGAGGTTAGGATACCCGTGGGCGAGCCGGAACCCCAGCCGATGCCGAAGGTGGAGAAAGAGCCGGAGCCGACGAGCCCCAAGAAGGCAGTTGTTGTTCCGGCGCGCCGGGAAGCTGGTGAAGACCCCGCGCGTGGGAAGAAGAAAGGCAAGCGCAAGCGCCGGCGATTGGTCTACGACGAAGCGGCAGGCGCCGTGGTAACCAGGCGTTCGCGGCAGCGCGGTGGGAGCTCTGACTGGGAAGAGACGTCGGAGTGATGGTGAAACGTGGGAGCAGCCCGGCATGCAAGAGTGCCCGGACCGGTGGGCGCCGTCACGTCCCGATGAGGACTTGCATTGCCTGCCGGCAACCGCGGCCAAAACGGTCGCTCATCCGCATCGTGTCCTCGCCGGGGCGGGGGGTTGAGATAGACCCTACCGGAAAGATGACTGGGCGGGGAGCCTATCTGTGCTTGGACCCTGACTGCTGGGATACTGCCTTGAGTTCGAGCAATGTTCTGCCCCGTGCATTGCGCACGTCGGTCTCCACGGACGACAGGGCAGTTCTGATGGCTTTTCGGGATCAGGAACTGACAGCGGGGTCCGTCGGCGCTGCCGATGGATAATGGCTTACAGGGTGATGATATGACCGAAAAGAAACGAGTCGAGATTCCCAGCTTTATGACGGTACGAGAGCTGGCCGAACTGCTTGAGGTGAGCCCCATTGATGTCATCAGGGAACTGATGAGCAATGGGATTATCGCCAATATCAACCAGCAGATTGACTATGACACGGCCGCCATTGTCGCTGAGGAGATGGGGTTCGAGAGTGCTGTGCCTGCTGCTGCTGAGGATGACGCGGAAGAGGGAGAAGAGGAGCTTCCAAAGTGGCGGCAAATCATCCAGCAGGAACGAGAGGAGAGCCTGCGGCAGCGAGCCCCCGTGATCACGATGTTAGGACACGTAGACCATGGTAAGACATCGTTACTGGATGCTATCAGGCATACCGAGGTGCAGGCGGGGGAATCCGGCGGCATCACCCAGCACATGGGTGCCTATCAGATTCGGCACAACGGGCAGGCTATCACCTTTCTGGACACGCCGGGCCATGAAGCCTTTACTGCCATGCGTGCCCGTGGGGCGCGCTCAACAGATATTGCCGTTCTGGTAGTCGCGGCCGACGATGGCGTGATGCCCCAGACCCGCGAGGCGTTGGACCATGCGCGGGCGGCCTCGGTCCCCATTGTCGTAGCCCTGAACAAGATAGACAGGGCGAATGCCAACCCGGAATTGGTGAAACAGCAGTTGTCCGAACTGGATCTAACCCCGGATGAGTGGGGGGGCAGCACCATGGTTATCCCCGTATCCGCCACCACGGGGGATGGGCTAGAAGACCTGTTGGAGGCAGTCCTGTTGGTGGCTGAAGAGACAGACATCCGCGCCAATCCGTCCGGCAAGGTGTTTGGCACCGTGATTGAGGGAAGGCTTGAGCGCGGGATGGGAGTCGTAGCCACTCTGTTGGTGCAGAACGGCACGCTCCGCGTCGGTCATGCTACGGTGGCCGGTACCGTGTCAGGAAAGGTTCGGGCCATGTTCGATTTCTGTGGCGACCCAATCGTGGAAGCCGGCCCGTCCGTACCTACGCAGGTGATGGGATTCAGTGCCGTGCCTGTGGCCGGTGATCTGTTCGAGGTAGTGGGCGACGGAAAGCAAGCCAGGGCAATAGTGGAAGAGCGGAGTCTGGGCCAACTCTCCACGGCCGGGCCACGAGAAGCTTTCAGCTTGGACGAAATATTTGCCCGTTTTGAGGCTGGCGAAACAAAGACTCTGAACCTGGTCATCAAGGCGGATGTGCAGGGGTCGGTCGAGCCGATCGTTAACTCGCTTGAGGGGTTGGTGCACGATGGATTGTCCGTCATCATCCTACGGTCCGATGCGGGGGGTATTACCGAATCGGATGTCATGCTGGCGAATGCTTCCGATGCGACCGTGATCGGTTTTCGCGTAGAGCCGGATGCGGCAGCCCTCAGGCTGGCAGAGGTGCACAACATCAGCATCCGAACTTATGACATCATCTACAAGTTAATTGACGATGTGGACAAGGCGCTCCGAGGGATGTTGGAGCCCGAGTACGGAGAGATTGCTATCGGCAAGGCCGAAGTGCGTGCTGTGTTCCGCGTCCGGCGAGCAGGAATGGTGGCGGGCTGCTACATGCTTGAGGGAGAAGCGCGGCGCAATGCTCAGGCCCGCCTCTGGCGCGGCGGCAAGGCCATCTGGGAAGGATCCGTGAGTTCCCTCAAGCGCTTTGACGAAGACGTGCGTGAGGTTCGCTCGGGCTTTGAGTGCGGCGTTGGGCTGGAAGGGGCAGATGATTTCCGAGAAGGAGATACGATCGAGTTCTTTGTGATAGAGCGGGTCAGTTAGGCCCACCCACTTTTCGTATTGCAGAGGGAGATCGATGCCAACGATTCGGCAGAGGCGAGTTGCGGACCGCATTCGCTCCGAACTGAGCGATCTGTTCTTGCGTCAAACCAGAGACCCACGCCTGGGCCAGGTGACTGTTACCGACGTGACGATAGACCGAGATCTGGCCTATGCGGATGTGTATGTACACGCATTGGCGGTTGAGGAGCGCCGATCTGAGGTGATGGTGGCGCTGGAGCATGCCAAAGGGTTCTTGCGGCGCGGGATCGGGGCGCGAGTCCGGTTGCGCCGGACTCCTGAACTGCGGTTCCACTGGGATCCGTCTCTGGAGCGCGGGGAGCGGATTGCCCAGCTATTGGACACACTGGCTGTTTCTGAAGCGTCTCCCGAGATGCACTTGCCGGAAGAAGAAGAGTGAGCGTGGCGAATTACGAAACGGTTGGACAACGAGCAGCGGAACTGATAGCCAAAGCGGACAGGATTTTGGTTGTCAGCCATATTGCGCCTGATGGAGACGCTATCGGGTCCATGTTGGCGCTCGGCCACATCCTGCGCCAGCTTGGCAAGACAAATGTCACCCTGGCCTGTGATGACGGGGTTCCAGACAAGCTTGCCTTCCTGCCGGGCGCGACCGCGGTTGTCACGTCTGTTTCTGGCTCTTTTGACCTGGTCATTGTGGTGGACTGCAGCGATGAGCGGCGGGGTGGAGGTGTATTCCGCGCAGCCGCGGTCGGTCGGCCGCTCGTCATCAACATTGATCATCACATTACCAACACGGATTTTGGCGATGTGAACATTGTGCAGCCGGATACCGTTGCTACGACCGAGATACTGTTTCTTCTCGCGGCTGCATGGGGAGTCACCCTCGACAAGGACACCGCGCAGTGTTTGCTGACTGGCTTGGTCACGGACACGCTTTGCTTCCGCACCGCAAATGCCACCGCCGGAGTCATGCGAATAGTCACCGATCTGATGCAGGCCGGTGCGGACCTCTCGTCCATCACAAGTCGGACGGTTAATCGCAGATCCTACGACGCGATTTGCTATTGGGGCAGGTTGTTGCAGAGCATTGATTTGGTTGATGGGGTCGTTTCGGTGCGTACCTCGTCCAATGATCATGCTGTGAACGGAGATGCCAGCGTGGTCACCCTCTTGATCACTGCTGAGGAAGCCGACATGGCTGCCAGTTTCGTAGAGACGGATGACGGGCAGGTTGAAGTGAGTCTCCGAGCCAAGCCGGGGTTTGATGTTGCTCAGATTGCCTTCAAGTTGCGCGGAGGTGGTCATTCTGCTGCGGCTGGCTGCACCGTTGACGGTTCTCTGGATCAGGTGGCGGACCAGGTGCTGGCCATGATGAAAAGGGCGCGGCGTGAGCAAGCATGTGCGTAGCACGCAGCTATGCGATTGTATGTTGACGGGCAATGATCTCCGGGATTCTCAACCTGAACAAACCTCGGGGAGTGACGTCGCACGATGTGGTCGACGTCGTGCGAGGGGTCGCGGGAATACGCAAGGTGGGTCATGCGGGCACATTGGACCCGATGGCGACCGGAGTGCTTTTGATCTGTGTGGGGCGCGCCACACGGCTGGCTGAGTACCTGACGAGATCGCAAAAGTGCTATCAAGCGACCGCTCGCCTTGGTGTGGAAACGGACACCTACGATGCCGACGGTAAGGTGCTCCGCGCCAACCCGATGGCGGTTGAGCGTGATGTGGTTGAGACGGCGCTTGGCGAGTTCTGTGGCTCGATTTCCCAGGTGCCGCCGATGTATTCGGCTGTCAAGCAGGGGGGGCAACCGTTGCACAGGCTCGCTCGTCGCGGAATTACCGTGGAGCGGGCGCCACGTCGGGCGTTCATAACTGACATCTCTCTGACCGACTGGTCACCTCCAGAATTCTCTTTCAAAGTGATTTGCTCGGCCGGGACTTTTGTGCGCTCACTGGCACACGATTTGGGGAGCAGCCTAGGCTGTGGAGCGCACTTGACGCAACTGCTCCGGTGCCGTTGCGGTCAGTTCGACATTGAGGCTTCTCTTCCGTTAGGAGACCTGACTTCCGAGAACTGGGTAACCTATTTGCAGCCGATGGGTGTGGCGGTGGATGAATTTCCGGTGATCATCCTCGATTCCGGGTCGGTCACTCGGTTGACTCAGGGACAGTCGATTCGCCGGCTGCCAGAGCATCCGGTGGCGGACCTGGCTCGCGTCCACACCGCTGACGGGGTCTTTTTTGCGCTCGCAAGATCCTCTGAGGATGGTTCCAAGTGGCTACCCCACAAAGTTCTACTCTTCCCTTCGGTATAACTGAGATGTGGCAATGAGGGAGCATCTCAATTCTCTCGCCCTAGCCAACCCTGACAGCCCAACTTGCTTGACCATTGGCGCGTTCGACGGGGTTCATCGTGGGCACCAGCGTGTGCTGCGGAGATTGCTGATGACACCGCTGGCCACCGGCCGTGATCACTGCCGGATGGCGACCCTCACGTTCTTCCCCCTCCCCAAATTGGTGTTGGGCACGCCGGAACCGCACTTTTATCTGACGGCGCCCGATGAACGAGCTCGGCTGTTGCACGAACTTGGGATTGAGTTGGTGATCACTCACCCCTTTGATGAGTCCGTGAGTAACATCCAGGCAGACCGCTTTGTGGACGCTCTGGTTGCGTGCTTGGATGTGAAGGAGATCTGGGTGGGGGCCGACTTTGCATTGGGATACCAACGCAAGGGCGATGTGCCTTTTCTCCATGCGCAGGGAAAGGCCAAGGGGTTTGTGGTGCACACAGTGGACTTGACTGCCGTGGACGGGATGGTGGTGAGTAGTTCACTCATCCGTCAGGCTCTGAAGGACGGGCGGATCAGGGATGCCAACCGCTACCTCGGCAGGCCATTCCGTTTGCCTGGCCGGGTTGTACCCGGGGATGGGCGCGGCCGGAAGATCGGCTTTCCCACCGCCAATTTGCAGATATGGGAGGAGCAGGCCTACCCGGCACATGGTGTGTATGCCGCTCGTGCATGGCTGGGTGGCGGTCCCGATGGCGAGAGCCGGACAGCCGCGGTCAACATCGGCGTACGGCCGACGCTGACGGCAGGGCTCAAGATGGTAATCGAGGTACATCTGCTGGATTTTGATGGGGACTTGGGTGGGAAAGAGCTACGACTTGACTTTCTTGGTCGGATTCGGGACGAGATCAAGTTTGACGGCTTGGATCAGTTGACTGCTCAATTGCGGATAGACATGGTCAAGATACGTCGTGTGGTTGAACACCTTCCTTGACCTGTTTCTTGGAGGATGTCGAAGATAAGGCACAGCGTCGTTACCGCGGGCGGCGAAGCTTTTCTCCACACCATCTTCAGGCGGTCTTGTGTTTGGCCAGCACATACCTCTCGAATGCATCGGCTGTCCAGGGAAGCGCAAGGCAGAAGAATTCGGTGTAGATTGCCCTGGCATAAGCGCGGATTTCCTTTTGAGCGTGGGAGCCCATCCGCAAGTCCATGAAATGCATCAGGTTGTGCGCGTCTGTTTTCGCCACCCAAGTGTAAAACAGGGAAAAACCAGGCAGGAAGATGCGCGCAAGCTCGCGTGCGACCCCCTTTTGTAAAGCGGCCTGGTACAGGGCAAACGAGCGCTCATAGTGCTCGGCCAGTGCGGCAGACAGCTCTGCCCCTTTCTCCTCGGAAACTCTCCCCTCGCTCATCTGTCTGTTCGAGTGAGCCTGTCTGCGCCACTCGGTCGGGAAGTAAAAGTCGTTCTCCTGAAACGGTGTGTACCGCCCGCTCTGGGCATTGAAGCTCCAGGTTCGGTGCCGCGCCCATTGCCACCAGACAAGCACCGGAGCCCGCACCCTGAACTTGAATTCCACCTGCTCGAATGGAGTAGTGTGCCGGTTGCGTAGAAGGTAGACGAGTAGCTTTCTGTCCGGTCCTGTCCCTTTGCTTTCCCCCAGATACGAGACTCGGGCGGCGTTGACAATCGCCAAGTCATCACCCATCATGTCCTGGAGTTCAATCCATCCCTTTTCAAGTACGGGGACTCGCTTGCCAATCAGAGCTGTGCGTTGTGCCACCTCTTACTCCTTTCGGGTGCAGTGGGTTGAGTGCGTGAACCACATGGGCGATTCTACTCGTGGCGGTCGCTTTGGGCAATTGGTCGAGCGCGCCGGACTCGGGCTCTAGAATCGTCAGCCTGCCTGGGAGGCGTCCGATTCTGCTCGGTCAACTGCTGCGCGCCGTGCCAAAAAAGCCCGTCAGCACTCCGCTTGGGGACGGCCGTTGTGTGAGTGGACCGATGGCAGTGGCCCTTCAGCCCGGATGTAGTGTGACCATCCCGTTGACCAGTGCAACCGACGCGAGCGCGCACCTGGCCAGAGCCTCAAGGGTCAGCAACGCGATTCTACGAGTTCGATGCGCCGGCCCAGCGTCGTTGGGCCATGACCGCCGCGCCCAGTACGACAGAGTCGTCTCCCAGGCTTGCAGCCACGATCCGAACCGGCGTGCTCGTCCGGTGAATCAAGTGCTGCTGGGCGACGGTGCGGATGGGCCTCAGCAAGGCTTCCCCCATCGCTTCCACCAGGCCGCCGCCGTACACGAGCACCTGTGGGTCGAGAAAGTTGACAATGGAAGCGGCGTGCAGCCCCAGGAACCATTGAGCCCGATCGATTACCTGGCGGGTGAGCGGGCAGCCAGCTTTGCAGGCACGGGCCAACACCTTGCTGGTTAGCTGCCCGGGGTCAATTCCATGAAGATCGGGCAACAGGTTTTCCCGACCGGCAGCCACCCCGGCGCGCAGATCGCGCTCAATGGCCCTCCGGCTCGCGACCGCTTCTAGGCAGCCTTGTCGCCCGCACCCGCAATAGGGACCGCCGGCTGCTACGACCATATGACCCACCTCCGCGGCCGAGTGGCGAGCTCCGCTGCGCAGCTTTCCATCGATTATGATCCCTCCCCCAATGCCGGTGCCGACGAATATCCCCACCATATCCTGGGCACCCCTTCCGGCGCCCATAACGAGCTCGCCCAGCGTGCCGAGGTTCACGTCGTTTTCTGCGAACACCGGCAAATCCAGCTCATCGGCTAGACGCTGGCCCAGGGGAACGTTCTCCCAGCCCGGCAGGTTAGGGGCATGAAACACAACCCCGGTATGCGGGTTCAGGGGGCCCGGCGCCCCAACTCCCACCGCCTTTGCCTCGGACACGGAGATATCCGCGTCTCTGGCTGCCAGGTGGATGGCTTGCCCGATGCGCGCAATCACATGCGCCGGACCCGATTCAGCCTTGGTTCGCATTTTGGCGCTCCCCAATATCTTGCCGTCCGGTCCAACCACAGCCGCCAGGATTTTCGTTCCCCCCATGTCCACGCCGATGAACCGTCGCATGGCGCCGCTAGAGTGGCCGGTCATGGCATGTCACTCAATTGCCACGATAGTCAGCTCTAAACCGCCGACCGGCGTTTCTATCCTCACCGTCTCGCCGACTTGCCTGCCGAGCAGAGCTGCGCCCACCGGTGATTCGTGGGAAATGCGACCGTTCGCCGGCGAAGCCTCGGTCGGGCCAACTATGGTATAGATCTCTGGGGGTGTTCCATCTTCTGTCACTGTTACCTGACTCCCGACCTGGATCTCGCCGGTAGGGAGATTGTCCCCAATGATCTGTGCCCGGCGCAGGATGGCTTCCAGATCCCGAATCCGCCCTTCATTGAAGGCCTGATCCTGTTTGGCGACCTCATAGTCGGCGTTCTCGCTAATGTCACCCTGCTGAATGGCTGCGGCCAAGCGCTCTGCAATCGCTGTACGCTTTTCAGTTGACAGACACTCCAGTTCATCGTGAACCTTCTGGAGGCCATCTGGGGTCAAATAGTGTACTCGATTTCTCATCTTCTTCCTACCTGTACCTGTTCTCAGTCACGGGACGTCTGTTCAAGAGTTACGTTTGCCGGTTTTTGTGCGGCCGCCATGTAGGAGACGTTTGCCGACCGCCAATGCTGTGGCCAGTGCGACCAGTCCGGCTGCCGCAATGCCAACTGTGCGTGGTTGAATCCCTGGCATCACCACCGGCCCATCGCCATATTTCCTGAAGAGCTGGCCCCATTTGGTCTCCAGTGCGGCCGCAACTCTCTTGCGGCCGACAAAAGGATACCAGTAGACATTGTGGTAGAAATTGCTGGCGAAAAACGACCAGGGGACCAGCGGTGTGCGCAGCAGAATGCTCTCAAGCGGCTTGAGCGGGCCGTGATAGATTGCTTTCTGCCCCTTGCTGGCGAATGTTTCCGTCTGAACGAATCGCCAGCTTGGTTCTTTATCAATGTCATAACCCACAATCTCAATCTCATTTGGGTCCCCAATGCCCAGACCGCGTTGGTGCGCCAAGCGGATGAACGGGAGCGACATTGGGTCAAAGCCCTGCAGTTTGGCCGAGATGGCGTCAATGGCTACCTGGTCGGCCGAAGCCAGGATGATGTCTTTTTCGTGCCAGCGCATTGCGCGCGGGCCGGGGCCGTCGCCGGCAAAGGTGCCATCCATCACTGCAAAAAGACCGGGGTGAATATCTTGTTGAATCTGCAGCAGATCCACCACCGTCTCGTGGATGACGCCGTGCGTCCAGTGCCGCCTATTTCCAAGCAAGCCGCCGAACGCGTTCTTCATCGCCCCGGTGATCGTGGTAAAGACGTGGGTCTTGACGGTGGGAAACTGGATGATGTTGCGGTCAAAAAAGCAGCGAGGAATGTGCACTCCTTCTGGATAGACCTTGTCCAGCACCAAGAATGGCTCTTTGGGTTCGTACCGAACCCACTCAAATTCGGGCTCGTACAGGTGCCAGCTCGGAACACCATGTTTGTCGGTCACGACACGTTGTCTGTTGTTTCTCTCTCCGACATACGCGTTGACTACCACCGTCTCGTTATGGGCTGCGCTGAGCCGTTTGTATCCATCGGCATGCATCTGCCGGATAGTCCCCTCCAATTGCCAAGGGGTGGTAGAGCAGGCCGGATACCAGGTCTGCCAGGAGATGTTGATCTTGAGCAACGTTTCCTTGTCTTTGGGGAGAGCAGTCTCATAGTTGGCGAGCTTTAGGAGCCGGCCGTAATCCTCCACCACGGTCTCTGGGGTGGTTTTTAAAACCGCCACTGTTCCCTTGCCGGGGAAATCTGCCATTGGTTACTCCTTACAAACACCAAATGCCTCGCCAGTATACTATCTGGCGAGGCAGCATGAGGCAAAGTATAGCCTATCTGCGATTAGCTGTCCAGTGACGTTCGTCGAGCACAAACTGTGACCATGTTCAGCCCTGGCGCCGCCCATTCACGGCCGGGGTTGAGGTACGTGACCTGATGATAATCGAGCCAAACAATCGCTCTTGATGCACTGTGATTTCGCGCTGTTTCAGCAACTCTAGCATGGCCAACAAGGTGACCGCCACCTCTAGCCGGCCGGCGGCCGCAGCGAGTATCTCGTGGAACAGGAGCTGATGGCGTTGCTGAAGCTCCTGAAGGATCATCTCCATCCGGCCCCTTGTCGTGATCCGTACCTGAGGTACCACAGTGCCAACAGGCGGATCGAGAGGAGTGACGCTCAACGCTTCTCGCACGGCCGCTACCAGGTCTGTCAGTGTCACCTCTGTGAGATCGAGTTGCGCCTCGGCTTTCGGTGGTGGCGCCATCCGCAAGAATGTGCGCCACCCTTGCTGTTGGCGATCATTGAGGTTGGCGGCCGCCGCTTTGAACTGTTTGTACTCCTGCAACTGGCGTGCCAACTCGTCCCCCAGATCCGGCTCCCCCGCTGGCGCCGGTGTCGGCGGTGTCGGCGGGCGCGGCAGGAGGGCCGTTGATTTTATCAGGATGAGCTTGGCCGCCATCACCAGGAATTCGGCCAGGGCATCTGGTCGAGCTTCTTCGAACTGGGCGATATGCAAGAGATACTGGTCCGTCACCTGGGCCAGGGAGATTCGGGTAATCTCCAATTCCTGCCGCTCAATCAAGCTGAGGAGCAGATCAAGGGGACCCTCAAAGACCGGCAGATGCACGCGGTAGGTCTCTCTCATTGGCCCATCCAGGCCCAGAGGACGGCGATCACGACCATCACCAGGGCAAAGAGGGCCGATCCAATTAGGATGCCTCCAAGCACTCGCTGCTCGAGCTTCTTTTTTTCCGCTGTGCGTTGCGCCGATTCGTTGAGACGGTCCAGTTCTATATTGCGAAAGTGCTCCATCCGCGCCTCGGCCTGGGCTGCTTCGTGCGCTTTGATGAGGAGCGCCTCCTCTTGCTGCTGTTGAAGCCGTTCGCGGGTGTCCCGGACGCGAGATTTGAGCATGATTTCCAGCATGTCTAGAGACCCGCCGCAGTTGGTGCAGCTTTCCATACCTGCCCAGTTTTTCTGTCTGCACGCCGGGCAAGTGCGCACGATCGCTGTGCCGCATTGATTGCACAGCGGGCGCTCCACTCGATCAAGGAACCCGCAGCCCGGGCAGAGTGAACGATGGAGGCTCAACGTGACGCCGCAGAAGCGACAGTGGACCGCAGTCTCATCTTGAAGATCGGCCAGCGGGGCAGTGCAGTTGGGGCATTCCAACTCGTGCCGCTGCATGAATCAACTGTCCTTCCAACTAGTCCGGGGTTTGAGCACGCAGTAGACAAAATTGTTCATCTCAATAGTGTCCACCGTTTCGTATTGCTGGCCGATCGCCTGGAGTACCGGGTCAGGGTAGAACTGCGCGCGAAAGATGATGACCCCAAATGCCTGGTCGCTTATCATGGCGAGCAGTTCGTCCATTTGCAGTTCATTGTTCAGGTATAGGTTGCGCAACTGGGTCGGGTTGGTCACCACATCGGCGCCAGCAAAGAAGGAAAAGCCTGCCTCTTCGCTCAGGGGCGGGCCGTCTGCTTCCCGAATGTAAGCGGCGATGCGCTGTCCTGCCGCAGTGTCGGCTGGCGTCGGCGGCCGTCCCAGCAAGGTCTGCCCGGCAGTGTCCACATAGGGAACTGGACGTGGCGGTTGGGGAGCGGAGCAGGATGTCTGTGGCGCGATCATGACCTCGGTTGGGTGTCCAGCTAGTCCGGCCAAGGCCTGGCCCAGTGAAGTATGGGTGGGCAGATGAAACACCAACTGGGCCTGCAGCAAAAAGATGAGGGGAACGGCCGGCATCAGCACGGCATACACTTTCGGAGACCGCCCTTCCGCCCAGTTGAGCAGTTTTCCAGCTCCCAGTCCGCTCAAGATGCATGAGGCGGCGATAGCGGTGGCAAAATACGATTCACCGGCTCCCCATTTGCCTGCCATGGCGCTGCCGGCAACCGAAAAGATGAACCAGACGGAAAAGATAGACAGTCGTTGCCAGTACAATTCGTAGATGACCAGGCCGGCCGCCAGTAGTGTCAAAACCGCGTGCAAGCGGAACCACTGGCGATACAGACCGATCGCTTGATCCAGGAGCCAGGGGTTGGCATTGGCGACGATGGTGTTAAGCCACCATTGGCCGCCGGTGGCCAGGTTGATCGCTCCAAATAGGCCGATGGCGACGGCCGCGAATAGGACCGCCAGTTGTATA
>DAOUVM010000255.1 GCA_030667645.1 Ardenticatenales bacterium
CTGCCCTGCTGGAATCCTTCCAACGGGTCCAGCGCCGGGCGGGGGGGTGTGCCCTCCCCGCCGCCGCGATATGGATTTGACAGCTTACCTCAGCAATGCTATATTCTCATCCCATGGATGTTCACGTCAGTAATCATAGGTAGGAGGGACGTGAGCCGTGAGATGCGTGGCCTAGGGACCAGTTGTCCGCCTGTGGCCCGCACATCACGAGTCACGAATCGCGGCCAGGCACCTTGATAGTTGCGCTTGTCATCGCATTGCTGATCTCTGTCAATGCGTTTTATGTAGCAGCCGAATTCTCATCCGTCAGCGCAAGGCGCACCAGGATAAGGCAGATGGCGGCCCAGGGGGACCGGTTTGCGCTGATGCTGCAGCCCGTCCTGGCCGATCGACACAAGCTCGACAACTATGTGGCCGCCTGCCAGCTCGGAATAACTGTCTCTAGCCTCCTGCTGGGCTTCTATGGCCAGTCCGCGATCGGGGATATGGTGCGCCCTGTGCTGGCGGATATGGGCTATTTCCAGGAGGGAGCGGCCGAGTCCATTGCCGCTATTGGTGTGATTCTTTCCCTCACCACGTTGCAGGTCCTGCTTGGCGAACTGGTACCGAAATCTGTCGGAGTGCGTTTTCCTGAACGCCTGGCGCTTCTGACGGTGATGCCCATGCGCTGGTCGGTGGTCATTCTCCGGCCCTTGATCTGGTTGTTCAACGGCGCCGGCGGGTTGATACTGCACCTGTTGCGTGTGACACCGACGGGCAAGGCCCAGACGGTGCACTTGCCGGAAGAGATCGAACTGCTGGTTGCGGAGAGCGCTCGGGGCGGGCTGCTGGATGATCTGGAACGAATCATGCTGCGCAACGTCTTCCGCCTGAGCAGTCTGGCGGCTCATCAGGTGATGCTCCCCCGGCCGCGCATTGTGGCTGCGCCGGCGGGGACAGAACCACGGCAACTGCTCACCCTCATAGCGGATTCTTCTTACACTCGGATTCCGATCTACAATGGGGATATCGATCACATCATCGGCATGGTCCATCTCAAGGATATTTTCCGAGCCTGTTTCGCGGGGCCGAATCAACAGGTGGTGGTGGATGATCTGTTGCGAGAGGTTCCGTTTGTCCCGGAGACAATGCCCGTGGATGAGCTTTGGAATCTCTTGCGGCTGGGTCATCACTACATGGCGATCGTGTTTGACGAATATGGCGGAACCGCCGGTCTGATCACTCAAGAGGATCTGATCGAAGAGGTGTTTGGCGAGCTCCAGGACGAGTTTGATGAGGAGAGCCCTCTGATCGCTCGCGACCAAGGGGGGGATGTGGTTTTGCGTGGTGACGTGCTCGTGGCCGATGTGAACGAGTACCTATTGCTGAATCTGCCCACCGATCGGTCCAACACGATTGGAGGGTTGGTGACCAGTGTGTTGCGCCGGCCGGCGCGCGTGGGCGACGAGATTACGATTGGGACCCACCTCCTGCGCGTCCGGCAGGTGGATGAATTGGCGGTGACCGGCGTCAGTATGGCTCTCCCAGACGATGCTGAACCCTTCTTGGATGGCGAACGAGCGGGGGGAGCGTGATTGCTCTGCTGGTGCCGCTTCTCGTCAGCGCCGTCCTCATCCTGATCAATGGCCTCTTCACGGCAGCCGAGTTTGCCATCATCGGCGTGCGCAAGAGCCGGATGGCGCAACTGGCCCAGGGTGGCAATCGGGTGGCCGCCCGGGTGCTATCCATCTTGGAGAGTCCTGTCCTGCAAGACCGATACATCTCAACCGCACAGTTGGGTGTCACCATCGCCAGCCTCGGGCTGGGTATGTACGCCGAGGAAGCATTCGCTGAGCTATTGATCGGTCCACTGGAGCATCTGGGGAGCCTTTCGGAAGCGGCGGCTCACAGCGTGGCGGTCATCATTGTACTTGCACTGCTGACGTTCCTGCATGTTGTAGTGGGCGAGATGGTGCCGAAATCGCTGGCGCTCTACTATCCCGAAGCGACGGTTTTGCGCATTTCCCATCCCATGCGGCTGATGGAGCGAGTGTTTGGACCGGCCGTTTGGGTGCTCAACGCGCTTGGTGGCGGCGTTCTGCGCTTGCTGCGAATCCCAATGGTCGAGGGACACGGCAGGCTGCACTCCTCCGAAGAGTTGCAGATGATTATCGACGACAGCTATCGGGGTGGCCAACTCGATGCGTCAGAGAAGTCAATGCTAAAAAAGATCTTCCGCTTTGGAGAGAAACAGATCGGCCAGGTGATGACCCACCGCATGCGCGTGGAAGCATACCCGCTTGACATCAACGAGTCGGAACTGCTGGCAGGACTTGGGCAATCCCGGTACAGTCGTTTCCCGGTCTATGAAGGCGACCTGGATCAAGTGGTCGGTATCCTGTATCTCAAGGACCTTGCCCGGCAGCAGATTCACCGGCCGGGCGAGTTCGATCTCCGTGCTTTGCTGCGCCGGACTGTTGTGGTACCGGAAAATGCCTCCGTGGAGGCGCTGCTGGCCACCGCTAAGCGACTTTGTACCCACATGGCCATAGTGATAGATGAATACGGTGGCATGGCGGGCGTCGTCACCCTCGAAGACCTAGTAGAAGAGGTCGTGGGAGAGGTGCTCGACGAATTTGATCAGGAGGTGCCTCCGTTGCGTCAGGTGGGCCCAGGCGAGTATCTCTTGCGCGGCGATTTCCTGCTGGATGCGCTGGACGAGCTGACTCCCTTGGGTGATGACCTGCCTGACGTCAATTCGGTGGGTGGGTTGATAGTGACTCTATTGGGAACTATGCCGGAAGCCGGCGATCAGGTGTCATTTTCCGGAATCGAGTTCACCGTCGAGGCCGTTGCCGGCCGGGCCGTCCGGTCGGTTCGGGTGCGCATGCCCGCTGTGAACCCAGAGCAGGATGGATAGCCGGCAGTAGAGACAGTCGACCATTCCCTCCTCGCCTGCGCTAGGGTTTGGGTGGATACCCGGTGATCTGACGTATCTCTTCGTACAGCGGCTTGAGCTGCTTGTATAACCGCCGATACACCTGTTGGTAGAGCGCCTCGTAGGTCTCATGAGCGGCCGGGTCAGGTTCGAACACCTCGCCGATGCGGGTCATCTCACCCACTGCAGATGCGAAATCGGAATGCAGATCGAGACCGACCGCCGCGTCGATCGCTGCGCCCAGGCCCGAGGCTTCGTACACGTGAGGGCGGCACGCGGGAAGGCCAAAGATGTCAGCCGTCAACTGCAGCGCTGCGTCGCTCTGTGAGCCGCCCCCGGCCACCCGCAGTTCGGTGATGGGGACCCGGCTCCGCTTCTCTGTCCGCTCCATTCCTTCGCGTAGGGCATATGCCAGGCCCTCTAGAATTGCCCGATAGACGTGGGCGCGAGTATGCACATCACCAAAGCCAATGATGGCGCCTTTGGCTTCTGGGCCTGGCACTTTCAGGCCGGGCGACCAGTACGGTTGGAGCATCAGGCCCATTGAGCCTGGCGAGACCTGCCGCACCAACTCGTCAAACAGCGCTTCCGGCTCGATGCCCTGCTCGTCGGCAAGCAGCCGCTCTCGAAGGCCGAACTCTTGCTTGAACCAGCTCACCATCCAATAGCCTCGGTAGACTTGCGTCTCCAGGCTGTACGCTCCCGGCACAGCAGCCGGGAAGGGGGGGATAAGCGGGATGACCTCAATATACTTGCGATGTGTGGTATTAATAGTGGCGGTGGTCCCAAAACTGAGGCAGCCCATGTGCGGCTCGAGGCAGCCGGCGCCAAGTACCTCGGTCGCCTTGTCGGCCGCAGCCGCAACGAGGGGAAGCCCGGCCGGAATCCCCGTTGCCTCTGCTGCCTGAGGGGTGATCTCTCCCAGCGTCTCCCCTGGCGGCGCCAATTCCGGGAGCTTGTCCTGATCCATGATGATTGCTTGCCATTTCCAGTCCCACCTTTTGGACCAGTCCAGCCTCTTATAGTCAAAGGGAACGTAACCTACTTGGCAGCCTACCGAATCTGCAAACCGGCCGACCAGCAGGTGAGTGAGGTAGCCTGAAAGGAAGAGGTACTTGTGGGTCTGCTCCCAGATCGCTGGCTCGTGGGTGGCGATCCAGTTCGCTTCCCCTTCTGCCTGGAGATAAGCTACCGTTTCGGTCATTCCCGACAGCTTGAATAGGATACCCCACCATCCGCCAACGGGTTTGAGCCCCTCGGTTCGTCGCTGGTCGAGCCAGACGATCGCCGGCCGAAGGGGGCGACCGGCTGCATCGACGTTGATGACGGTGGATCTTTGAGTGGTGAGTGCTACTCCTGCCAACCGTTCTCGGGGCACCGTGTTCAACGCCCACAACTGCTGGCATGCTTGACACAGTGTTTCCCAGTACAGCTCGGGTCGCTGCTCTGCCCAGCCGGGTCGTTGGGAGTAGTACGGTTCGATGGGCACGCGGCTCTTTTCCAATAGATTGCCGCGCAGGTCGAACAAGAGTGCTCGCACGCTCTGGGTGCCGCTGTCAATCGCCAGGATAATGTCGCGGTTCATAGACTTCCTTCTCGTGGTTGGCGCCCGTGGCTGGACAATGCTATCTTCCCCTACATGTCGCTCTTTGTCCACTCTCTC
>DAOUVM010000162.1 GCA_030667645.1 Ardenticatenales bacterium
AAATGGTCCCCCTGATTTGCGCCTACCGCAAAATGTCAATGTATCGTTTCGCTTTGTTGAAGGCGAATCTATCTTGCTGCATCTCGATATGCGCGGCTTTGCCGTCAGCACCGGGTCCGCGTGCTTTAGTCGATCTCTGGAAGCAAGCCACGTGATGATGGGCATCGGTGGCGACCACGAACGGGCCCATGGCTCCGTGCGGTTCACTTTTGGACGTTTCAACCGGCCCGATGATGTAGGTGCGGTGGCAGACGCCATTGCGGAGGTTATTGCGAGACTGCGGGCGATCAGTCCGCTTGGAAAACAATAGGCAAATGGGTGACGCTTTTCGCAGCCAGCGCGCTGAATCGACCGATGTCATCGAATGCCTTGATGCCGCTTGGATGAGAAGACATCTCGCTTTCGTACTGACCCGCCGGAGTCGCTGCTCGCGGGTCGGTTCGTTGGTGGATTTGCCCTAGGAGTATCCTATGCCATTACCATACAGTGACATCGTCATGGACCATTTCAGGAATCCGCGCAACGTGGGGCGGCTAGAGGACCCAGATGCCAAGGCAGTTGAGGGTAGTCCGGCGTGTGGGGACATGGTGGCCGTCTACCTCAAAGTGGACCCCGACAGCCACCGGATTACAGAAGTCAGCTTTGAATCCTACGGATGCGCCTCCAACATTGCCACCGCCTCTATCATCACCGAGATGGCCAAGGGAAAGACGCTCAAAGAGGCCAAAGCCCTCACCTGGAAGCAGATATCCGAAATGCTGGGCGGCCTGCCCGCGATCAAGGTTCATTGCTCCGTGCTCGCAATCGACTCGCTGCGAGCCGCCGTAGAGAACTATGAGGAGCGCCACGGGTTGGTCACAGAGCGGATACCGACAACGGTTGCGGTGGTGCGCCGCCGCCTAAAGCGGGTGATGAATCCAATGGTGGGTCTTGATCTGGTGCGTACACGGCTGGTCAGAGATATCACGGTTGCCGACGGGCACGTGCGGGTGGCGCTCAGCCTCTGCTCCGATCATCAGTTCGCGGTCAACATCCGCGAGGAGATTATGGAGAAAATCAAGCCCCTCTGGGATGTTCACAAAGTGACAGTTGAGTTTGACGAGAGGGCGCTTTCAGAGTTGCCCGTAGTACAGTAGGAGAAGGAATACCATGGCAAAGATGCAGGTCGACGTGCGCGGGGAAACCTGCCCAATACCGCTGGTGGAGATGCGAAAGGCGCTGCGCAAGGCTGCGCCGGGCGATGTGGTTGAGGTGATCGGGACCCATCCTGCGTCCCGAAAAGAAATCCCTATGGCAATCGAGGCGCTAGAGTTGGAGCTTGTCAGCATTGAGGGGACAGACTCTGATTGGACAATCTGCATCCGCCGATAGGCGGAGCACTTTTCTTGTTGCGAGTCATAAAAGCTGGCGCTGAATCGAGAGACATGACTGGACCCGATGCGCTCGGAACTCGCCAGGTGTTCCGAATCCGCTTGAGGGCCTTGTAGAGCGAGTTGCCGCTCAACGAGCACTCCGGCCCCAAGACATCACAGCAGAAAGCAGAGGCAATAATGAAGACCGAGCGAACGACAATCGTCTTGCACAGCGGCGACATGGACAAGGTGTACAGCGCGCTGATCATCGCGACCGGTGCGTTGTCGATGGGAATGGAAGCCGCGATCTACTTTACCTTCTGGGGACTCCAACGGCTCCAAAAGGGCGGGCTGGAAAAAGGGCCGCTCTCCAAGATGCACATGCTGGGCCTTGGCAAATGGATGATCAAGCAACGCATGAAAAAGGCCAACGTCGCTTCGCTAGAGAGGCTGATGAATGACTTCAAAGAGTTGGGCGGCAAGGTCATCGCTTGTGACATGACGATGGAGATCATGGGCATTAGCCGCGATGATATGCGCGAGGAATGGATTGATGAGTACGGAGCAGTCGGGATGTACATCAATGAAGCGCGCAAGTCAACCATCACGCTTTTCATCTAGGGTGATTAGGCGCCGCCGGTGGAGGGAGCAGGGGTCGATCAGTCTCCTTTGACGATGGATCATCCCTTATGCCGGACTCTGACTACCATATCCCTGAGCATTCCGAGTTGACCCAGTTGACCATTGGCCACACCGCCAGGCGAGCCGGGCTTCCGCTCCCGCAGGTAACCAGCCACGACAAGAGTCGTCCTTGCCGGAAGGTGACAAGAACACGCTTGTTCGGACCTGCCTCTTCTTCCTCACCCTGGAAAAGGGAGATGCTGGACGCACATTGACACCCCTGGTTGAGCTTGAGATATCTGATCGGAGCCACTATTCCCCAATGTCAGCCAAAGAGTTCACCGTCGCTGGCCTGACCTGTCTGGATTGCGCCGAACGGCTCCGTATGGCCGTCAGCGATCTGGAGGCGGTAAGCGACTGTACGATCGACCTTGCGACCGGCACGATGACGGTTTCCTATCCCGGGGAAGAGTTGGACACCGAGCAGATCGGCCGGGCGGCGAGGTCGGCCGGCCACGCGTTGGTTGACGACCGGCCTCGGGCTGGCACATCGACCTGGAGAGGGCCGATCGAGCCGCTGTTGGGCTTTTTCCGCTTTCTCCTCTCCCAGCGCAGCACAACTCTGTCAGCCATCGCTGCCCTGATGACGCTGGTGGGACTGTGCCTCGCCCTGCCGGTCAACAGATCGCTGAAAGAGTCCACTCTTGTTCTGGCGGCCGCGGTGCTTGTGGGAGGGTTTACCGTTGCTCAGCGCGCCTGTCACGAACTCTGGCGCTCCCGCGTTTTGGGCATCAACACTCTGATGACAATCGCCGTCATCGGTGCAGTGTTCATTGGCGAGTGGGCCGAGGCGGCGATCGTCGTAGTGCTCTTTTCCCTGGGGGAAGCACTAGAGGGTTACGCAGCCGACCGCGCGCGCAGTGCCTTGAGCAGTCTTTTGGATCTGGCCCCACCGATGGCAACCAGAATGCTGGCCGGTGGCGGGCTTCAAGATGTCCCCGTCAGCGAGTTGCTGACCGGCGACCAGGTCTTGGTGCGTCCAGGCGGTCGTGTGAGTGTGGATGGGACCGTACTGACCGGCCGTAGTGCAGTCGACCAATCGTCGATAACCGGCGAGAGCGTTCCGGTGGAAAAGGAACCGGGCACTCTAGTCTTTGCCGGCACAATCAATGGGGCCGGCGCCCTGGAAGTTGAGGTGACCCGGCTGGCGGCTGACAGCACCCTGAGCAGGATGGTGGCGCTGGTGCGGCAAGCCCAATCACGCCAGGCGCCGGTTCAACGGTTCATTGATCGCTTTGCCCGTGTCTACACTCCAGGCGTCGCGATTGCGGCTGCCCTCGTGGCTACCATTCCCCCGCTCTTCTTTGGACAGCCCTTTGGGGGAGAGAGTGGATGGCTGATGCGTTCGTTACAGATGCTAGTCATAGCCTGCCCCTGCGCACTGGTCATCAGCACGCCCGTCAGTTTGGTCAGCGCCATGACCAACGCCGCTTCGCGCGGGGTGTTGGTCAAAGGCGGCCGCTACCTGGATGCTCTCAACCGGGTCAGGGTGATTGCTTTTGACAAGACCGGTACACTCACCGAAGGGCGCCCCACCGCCACCGATGTGGTGGATGTGTGTGACTGCGGCGAGTGTGCAGAGAACTGCGCTCTGCAGCATGCGGCGTCGCTAGAGGCGCACTCTTCCCACCCGATCGCCCGTGCTCTGCTGGCCGAGGCGGATGCCCGCCAGGTCGCAATCACAGAGGCTCACGATGTTACCATGTTGAGCGGCCGCGGCGTGGAGGGAGTGGTGAATGGCGCCATGGTAACGGTGGCCAGCCATGCCCATTTTGATGAGCACTTTCCCCATCAGCCACTCGTTTGCCGCCACGCTGATGAACTTGCTGCCCAGGGCAAGACCGTCTTCCTCGTCCGACATGACGACGAGGTATGTGGCATCTTTGGAGTGGCGGATACGCCCCGAGCGATGAGCAGGGAGGTGCTTTCAGAGTTGAAGGCTCGTCAGATCAAGACCGTGATGCTGACCGGCGACAACCCACAGGTAGCAGCCGAGATCGGACGGCAGGTTGGGATTGATCAGGTGTTCGCTGGGTTATTGCCGGAGGAAAAGCTGGCTGCGATTGTTCGTCTGGCGGCTGAACACCAGTCAGTGGCAATGGTGGGTGATGGGGTGAACGATGCCCCGGCATTGGCGCAGGCGGATGTCGGAATCGCGATGGGCGGTGTCGGTTCAGCTCAGGCTATGGAGTCGGCCGACGTGGTCCTGATGGGTGACGATCTGGCTCAGTTGCCCTTCATCCTCGCCTTGAGCCGCAGAACCAGTCATGTGATAACCGCCAATATCGCTTTTGCTCTGGCCGTCAAGGCATCTGTGTTTGCTCTCGCGGCCGGCGGCTTGGCAACTCTATGGATGGCGATAGTGGCGGATGTCGGCGCGTCACTGGTCGTTATCCTGAACGGTATGCGTTTGCGCTGGATCAAGCCGTAGCGGTACCACTGCGCGGCCATGGCGGCGCAGCGTCTTGACGTCCATTTTCGAGTTGGTATAATTCCTCGCAGTGCACTTTCCTCGGTAGCTCAATTGGCAGAGCGGTCGGCTGTTAACCGATTGGTTGTAGGTTCAAGTCCTACCCGAGGAGCCAGGCCATCGGCAAATACAGGCGCCTGCAACCGGCTGGTACATTCCGGCCCGTTTTCATTTCTTCCCCAGCTTGACCTGCTGGACGCTCCGCCATACAATCTCCCTGATTGCGCCATACGGGGTCTTGATGACGACGGAAATAGCTACTGTCCTGGCCATACTGCTCATTGCGGTCATCCTGTTCGTGTCGGAGCGACTGCGACCGGACCTGGTTGCCGTCATGGTCCTGCTGGCCGTTATCATGTCGGGGCTAGTCAGTCCGCAGGAGGCCTTTGCCAGTCTGGGGAACCCCGCCGTCATCACAGTGGGGGCGATCCTGATCATCAGCGTCGGCCTGTTTCGCACTGGCATTGCCCACTCCATTGGCGATCGGATCGCCGCCATTGCCGGCACGGACAAGCTCCGCCTGACCATCGTTGTCATGCTGACAGTGGGCATCATGTCCGCCTTTATGAACAACGTGGGTGCCACGGCAGTACTGCTCCCAGCCGTCGTTGGACTCTGCCGCCGAGCCAAGATACCAGCCTCCAAGCTCCTTCTCCCGCTCGCCTTTGGCTCGCTGGCGGGGGGGACGCTGACGCTGATCGGCACCCCCTCCAATCTCCTGGTCAACGCCGCGCTGATTGAACGAGGGCTGCCACCCTTTGCCCTCTTCGACTTTTTGCCGATGGGACTGATTGCCGTGACGCTTGGCATCGGCTATATGGTCACGGTCGGCCGGCGTCTGCTCCCCGCACCGCCACCGTCAACTTCGCCGTTTGTCAGTGATGAAGCCAATGAACTGACCGACACCTACCAGCTGGAAGAGCGGCTCTTTCGCATTCGCGTGCCGGCCGGGTCTCGGCTCATCGGCCGGTCATTGGCTGATAGCCAATTGCGCGATGTGTGGAACCTGAGCGTTCTGGCGATCGAGAGAGGCGGCGAGGAGACATTGGACCCAGATCCGGACACCATCCTGTTTCAGGGAGATATCCTGCTCTTGGAGGGAAAGCTACGAGAGTTCCGAAAGAACGACATCGAACCGTACCTGCAGATCTTGCCGCCCAAACAGTGGTCGGATGCCGATCTAGAGTCGGTGCAAGTTGGGATCTGTGAAGTAGTGGTGGCGCCCCGTTCCTCATTTGCCGGCCGAACGCTCAGAGAGACCCATTTCCGCGAAAAGTATGGCCTGAGCGCAGTGGGAATCTGGCGCGGGGAGAGGCCGGTGCGAACAGGGTTGGGAGAGGTGCCGCTCCAGGTTGGCGACGCACTGTTGCTTCAGGGGCCAAGGGAAAAGTTCGAGATACTGAAACGGGAGGCCAAAGTGCTCTTCCTGGACGAAGGGGGTGCAGCCGCAGGGCCCCTTCGCCTGCGTAAAGCCCCGGTGGCGGTGGGAGCTCTGGCGCTCATGCTGATTGCAGTTGTCACAGGCTGGTTGGATCTCTCAACCGCGGCTGTGATGGCAGGCACGCTGATGGTGCTGCTG
>DAOUVM010000208.1 GCA_030667645.1 Ardenticatenales bacterium
ATTGGACACCGATCGCCCGGGTCCCCACTATACCGCTGATCTGCTGGCCCCGCTTCAAGAGAGACACGGGTTCGAAACCTCCTTCTGGTTTCTGGTGGGCGAGGATTCACTGCGCGAGTTGAAGCACTGGTATCACCCAGAACGACTAGTGGGCGCCCTTCGCCTGGCAGTATACCCACGGCCCGGCCGGCCCGTTGATTGGGTAGAACTGGAACGCATTGTTCCCGGAATCGCAGATAGGGTTGACTGGCTCGTGGGTCCGTCCTGTGAACTCGCGTCCAGCCTCATCCGTCAGCGCTACCGGCAAGGCCACCCGGTTGGCGAGGATGTCCCGACAGCCGTCCGCCGGTACATTGAGGACCACAAGCTCTACCGTCACCAGCCCCCACCCGCACCGCCCTGATCAATCAATCCATCGTCAAATCTGCGTCCGCCGATCAACCTGGTCAGACTCGTGGTTGCCCACCGCTCGGTCTGCATCCCGTTCAGCCTATCAAGGCGCCACCTCGAGTGGCAGTTGCCTACTAGAAGGGCACAGGTTCAGGATGAATTCTTGCTTTCTCTGACCGCCTGGGGGAAATGGAGGGTGAGACGGGTTCAGCAAGACAAAAGGTTCAGATCAGTCACCGGCCGCGCAGGCGAATGCGGGCCGTGCGGCAATGAGGGCACTCGTGCTCAGAGTAGTCTCGACCGCAAGTACGACACGTGCGCACCGGCAACTCGCGCTCATCATCCAGAGAAGCAGCCATGAGCACGATCTCTTGTCCCTCAAAATCACGCAGCCAGTCTGCCAGATTGCGCTGGTTCACTGTGAGCTGGCCATCTGCTCCACGCTCCAGTTCCCCTCGGAGCACCTGCAGATCCATCTCAAAGGCGGATGATGCCAACTTTAGTATGCTCGCTTTGCGCAAGGACATACGCTTCTCTCCCGATTCCGATCAACCCAATTATACCTGCGCTACCTGGATCGGCAAACGTCCGGTGAGGATGACGGTATCACCCAGAGGGCACAAAGCCCTCCGACTGCGAATAGACCGGCCGCCACCACAAAGATCGCCCGCAGTCCCCACCACACGGCGATGCTGGCCCCGAGCATGGGGGCTAGTGCGTTTGCTCCTGCGACGATGGTAGTGTTGATCCCGTACACAGCACCCTGCCGCCCCTCTGGGACCCGAGTTGCGAGTAGAGCAGCGATTGAAGCCAATGCGCCGGCCATAATAAAACCAACAGCTACCTGGAGCACACCCAGTTGGACCGGAGTGACGACGAGAGCCAGCGGCAGATACAAGAGCGCCATGCCAAAGGTGCACAGCACCAGTACCTTGCGATGGCCGAACCTGTCAGACGCGCGACCGAGGAACACCGAGCCGGCCGCGGCCGCCAAAGCGCCCGAGCCAGAAACCACGCCTGTGATCGTGGCCAACCGATCCGAGTTTGCCACCAGTTGCTGCACAAACAGCGGAAGCATCGGCTGCATGACCCGAGTGCCCAGGCGGTTCAGCATTCGAATCAGAAACACGCCCCACAAAACCGGAGAGCGCAACACTATCAGCAACCCGTCCCTCAAGCGTCCACCCTGCCGGCCAACCGGGCTACCCGGCCGGCCAGATTCCTCACGTACCAGGTGATGGACCGCCAGTCCGGCCAACAGCAGACAGCCGCTGGTGGTCCAAAAGGCAGCCTGATAGCCCAGGTGATCCGAAATGACCCCTCCCGCCAGCGGCCCGAACGAGGCCCCCAGAAAGATGCCGGTCTGCAGGATCCCCAATGAAGAGCCAGAGCTCTCCCGAGGAGTGGTAGAGGCAACCAGGGCAGTGGCGGCCGGAACCGTGCCGGTCAGGAATCCCTGCAGAATGCGGAGCGCCAGAAGCTGATAGACATTCTGCACCAGTCCCATTAGGATGAACACCAGCGCTCCCCCAAACATCGCCCGCTCCACCATGAGCTTCCGGCTGTAGCGGTCAGCCAGCGTCCCCCAGATGGGGGCAATGGCCGCCATCGAGACCGCTTGCGCGGCAAAGAGCCGGCCGGTCCAGAGCTTGACCTGATCCGGATCCGTGATCCCCAACTCTTGCACAAAGTAGGGCAGGAACGGCATGATGACGGTAAAGCCGGCGACCGCGATGAACTCTGCGGCGGTGAGGATGTAAAGCGTGCGACGCCAGGCAGGCACTAGGTCAACTTTCGAGTCTGGTACATCTCCAGATCACGGGCGACCACAGTATTGGGAAAGATAGCCCGAGCTTCGGCCAGCACTTCCTTTTCCCGGTAGCGACGAGAGATGTGTGTGAGGATCAATTGGCGCACTCCGGTCTCGGCCGCCAGCCGTGCGGCGCGGGCCGCGGTGAGATGCCCAAACCGGCGCGCCAGATCGGCCTCGTGTTCCAGGTAAGTCGCTTCGCTCACCAACGTATCCGCCTCCGCAACGATTCGGTGCAGGTTGTCGGTGCGGGCACAGTCCCCAATGTGAACCAGCTTGGCGCCGCGCAAAGCCGGGCCTAGCACGTCGCCAGGGTGGATAACGCTCCCATCTGCCAGGGTGATGGAGCGGCCCAATACGAGGTCACGCCGTTCCGGCCCGGCCGGCACGCCAAGCGCTTTGGCTTTTTCGACGAGGAATGGACGGCGCGGTTTCTCCTCAAAACAAAAGCCAAAACAACCCGGCCCGCGGTGGTGGACCGTAAAGGCGCTCAACTGGAACTCGTCGTCCTCTATGAGCACCCCGGGTGATATCTCAACAAGCTCAATGTCGACTTCGGAAGGCGCTCCTCGCAGGACCACGCCGTGCAAGAGGTCCCCGATCCGCTCTAGCGCCCACCGGCCGCCCCAGATCTCCAGTCTCTTCATCGCCTCCCAGCGACTCAGAGTGGAGATCAATCCTCCCAGACCCAGGATATGATCCAGGTGGCCGTGGGTGATCAGGATTCGGTCCAGCCGTTTAAAGCCGATGCCACTGCGCAAGATCTGGCGTTGAGTTCCCTCACCGCAGTCGATCATGAAACGGGATTCACGGTGCAGGACGATATGGGCCGGAAGCCCCCGGTGGGCCGAGGGGGCTGAAGCGGACGTGCCAAGGAACAGGATCTCAAACATGATGTCCAACCCCCTTGATGATTATCATTCCGCCCAGACGGGACGCTGGTGTGGGGCCACCGCCGGCATCCTCACTCTCAATCCGAATGTCAGTTTCCAGGAATTGCCGGACGACGTGGATATTGGTGATCGTGTGCTGTGTGATCCGGCTGGTGGCCAGGATAGAGTCGCCGGCCGCTAGCGCCAGCGGCAGAATGAGCTGGTCAGTCAGATAGGTGTCCACGACTGCGCCGGTCGCGGCGTGGTGGTCAAGCAAGGCCGAGCACGCCTCTTCCGCCACCATCTCGGCCGGTCTGCCCCGCCGGCCAAGCGCCGAGAAACCGGCCGCCCCGTTGGAATACTCGGCAACCAGAAAGATGCCGGCGCCGGCTGCCGGGCCCCGCTCTCGCAACGACTGCACGTGGCTGGCAATGCCCGCTTTGTGCAACACGTTCCGGGCTCGGTCTGCCATTCGCTGGGCGATATGCGATGGCAGGTTAGTGACGGCGGCCACCCCGGCCACTCCTGCCGGGGGCAGTTCTCCGCGCTCGACCCACTCCAGGCCGGTCAACTGGCGGACGGGCTGGACCGTCAAGCTGAACTCGCCGCCTCCCACTGGGTACCATCCCCAGGTGTTGAGTTCTGCCTCTGCTCGCAGCCCGCTCTTTGCTGCGGCCGGCAGAAAAACATCGCGCAAATAGTGAAAGGGCGGGCTCCAGGGCACCTGGGTCCCCCCCCGCAATACGACCTGTGAGGCGCAATCGGCAAACGCCAGCGGAAGCAATACCGCCTGAGCCACAAGCGTGGTTGCGCCGGCGCTGCCGGCGCGGGCAGCGTCACGCACATCGAAATGATAGTCGCCCCCCACCGGAGATCTGCTCGGCCGGAAGACAAGCCGCGTGCTGTTGAGTTCATCACCCTGCACCTCTGCAGCGCAAATCTCCGCCACGGCTCGCACAGCGGTGAGATGCTGCGGCCGCAGGCCTGGATTCTTGCGGCCGGCGCGGATCTTGATGATTTCCAGAGAACGGCCGGTCAGCGCCGCCAGCGCAAGTGCGGAGCGCACTATCTGCCCTCCCCCCTCGCCAAAAGCGCCGTCAATCCGAATCGATTTCATCTTCTCCGCGGCTCGAATCGCCCTGCAATCAGAGCTCTACTCACCAGCCACTATCTCCTCTTCCTCTTTGGGTCCGGTCGGCGGCTTGAGCATGTTCCTCATGCCCGGCAAGATGAAAGCCAATCCGATTCCGCCAAAGATCAGACCGAAAACGGCCGCCATCAGAGTCTCACGCGCTTCCAGGAGCATGCCGCCCGCGGCACAGCCGGCGACAAAGAACACGCCGCCAAACACGATCTTTATCATTTCGGGTTTGGCGAACGACTCTCTGATCCGATCCCAGAAAAAGAACGTCACACAGAATACCACCGCCAGTTCCAGCAACTGAAACGGTAAGAGCCGTGGCGTCTGCAGCCCCAGAAATAGCGGGGCGCAGCCAAACCCCAACGCCCAAATCATCAATCCTACGTTCATCCCACAGCCGCGAGTTTCGGCCGGCCGCATTCGCCACCCGCGCATCACCACGCCGAGCACCCCGCCTCCCAGGATGTGAAAGAGAGAAAGAAAAGCCAACAAGATGAGCGGGCTATCCATCAGGCGCCTTTCGCGACCGCAATCGATCCCTGCCTGGGAGCGATGGGCATAGAGTAGCGCCCCTCCATCGCCGTGACCCGATCGGGCGTTCGAGTCCATCGAGCACAGCCTGTTTGACTGGTCATTTCTTGTCTCATATGCAGAACGCCGGCTGCTGTCCTTGAGGTGGCAAGTGGCGATCCTGCGCCGGTTCCGATCGCGGCCATTTGTATTCACTGGCAAAAAACGGCGCGGTCGTCCAACTGACCGCGCAGGGACCATTATACCGGAGAGATAGGAGCCTGCCAACAGCGCTATCCTGGCCTTCGGACAAGAGTTCGGACACAGCCGGTTCCTCCGACCACTTAGAGGTATAGGGGGGTGTGTGCAGGGCGCGATGCGCCCCTGCACACACCCCCCGCCCACCGTTCTTTGGCGGCTAGTAGGCGGGGAATGGCGATTGTCCGAACTCCTGTCTGAACATCAGCTCTATCAAGAGGGTGTTGAATAAGCATTTGTTAAGGAATGCCTTCCCGTTCTCAATG
>DAOUVM010000212.1 GCA_030667645.1 Ardenticatenales bacterium
CGCCACCACCATTCGTTCTCCACGTACCAGCGAGTCGTCAATTCAATTGCTTCGGCGCAACTGTGGTCCGGCTCCCATCCAAGAGCTCGGATCTTGCTGACGTCCAGGCTGTAGCGCCGATCATGTCCTTCCCGGTCCGGCACGTGCCGGACAAGGCTCTCCGGCTTGCCCAATATCTCCAGGATCAGCCGCGTCATCTCGATATTGGGCATCTCGCTACCGGTGCCAATGTTGTCCACCTCCCCTATCGCCCCCCTCTGCAACACCAGATCGATCGCCTCACAGTGGTCCACCACATACTGGTAATCCCGCATCTGGAGACCGTCTCCGTACAGCGGCAACGGTTCATCGTCCATTGCATTGGTAACAAAGAGGGGCACCACTTTCTCCGGGTATTGAAACGGCCCAATATTGTTGGCGCCCCGGGTAATGGTGACCGGCATATCGTACGTAACACGGTAGGCATTCACCAGGAGATCGCCGCTGGCCTTGCTGGCAGCATAGGGGCTGCGCGGGGCAATAGTATCAGTCTCTCTCGAAGAGCCAACGGGAACATGGCCATACACTTCATCGGTGGAAATCTGATGGTAGCGCCCAAGCTCGAACTTGCGAGCCGCTTCCAGAAGGACATAGGTGCCATAGACATCGGTCTGGATAAAGGCGTCCGGGTCCATGATGGAACGATCCACGTGGGTCTCGGCCGCAAAGTTCACAATGGTATCGATCCGATGCGACTGAATAGCATCGTTCACCGCTGGCGCATCGCAGATATCCGCTTGCAGAAAAGCGTAACGGTCGCCGAACCGCTCGGCCAGATCCCCCAGATTGTCCAGGTTGCCGGCATAGGTGAGCTTGTCGTATACCAGCACCGAATAGTCCGGATAACGCTCCAGTAGATAGCGGGTGTAATTGGACCCGATGAAACCAGCCCCGCCGGTAATCATGAATCGCTTCATGCTGCACCATTCAGAATGCCGACGTGGCTATGATCGCCCAGGGTGAGCTTGTGGGCTTTGGGTTTCATGGGCGAACGCTCAATGACCACCTCTCGCCCGATCAAACTGTCCTGAATCCGGGCGGGGATGTCGGTAATCCGGCTGTGCTCCAGGACAATGGAGCGCTCGAGCTCGCTGTTGACAATCTCGACATGGTGAGAAATCGAGGCATACGGGCCCACATAGCTGTTGATGATACGCGCATTGCGGCCGATAATGGTCGGGCCACGAACGACACTGTTGATGATCTCAGCCCCCCGCTCGATAGTCACATTGTGCCCCACCTGCGAATCGCGATCAACATACCCCTCAACCTTGTGCTCCAGCTCTTCCAGCACCATGCTGTTCGCATCTAGCATGTCGCCCGGCCGGCCGGTATCGATCCACCAACCCCGGTGGACATATGGAAACACCTTATAGCCGGCGGTCACCAGCCATTGGATGGCATCGGTGATCTCGAGTTCGCCACGCCAGGATGGCTTGATCGCATCCACTGCCTCAAAGATCGTGCTGTCGAACATGTAGATGCCCACCAGCGCCAGATCGCTGGGAGGCTCCTGGGGTTTTTCGATCAGTTGCAGGATTCTTCCGTCGTCACTCAACTCCGCCACGCCATATTGCTCTGGATGCTCTACTCGGGTGAGCACGATCTCGCTGTTCCATTCACTCCCGGCAAACTCGCTGATGAGAGGGCTGATCCCGCCCTGGATGACATTGTCTCCCAGGAACATCACAAAGCGTTCCTCTCCCAGGAAATCGCGTGAAACCTTGACCGCATGAGCCAGTCCCAGAGGATTCTCCTGGTGGATATAGGTGATGTTGACCCCCCATCGGTTGCCGCGTCCCACCGCCTGCTTGATCTCTTCGGCCGTTTCGCCCACCACAATTCCAATGTCCTCGATTCCCGCCTCGTGAACTGCCTCAATGACCCGGAACAAGACCGGCTTGTTCGCCACCGGGATGAGTTGCTTGGCGCTGGTGAACGTCAGCGGATAGAGGCGAGTTCCCTTGCCGCCCGCAAGAATCAATCCTTTCATCCTTCTCTCATCTCCCGGGAACAGTTTCCTTCCCAACGATTGTGCTCGGTTTGCGTACCCAAATTCTACAGGCGCATGGGTGAAAGTCAAGCGGCCGTCGGCATTCTGGTGGGGAATGGGCGGTTTTCCGTCGCGTTTCTCTCCGCTGCGGCGGGCTCTGTCGACACGCTCCTTGTTAGAGTCTGCTCAGCGTGTATAATCCGCACCGGCAACCGGCGCTGAGCCATGTCGAGACCTATGGTAGAGTCATAAAGAATGGATATTCTTGTCGCCACCGGCAACCCCGGCAAGGTCCGCGAGTACGATGAATTGCTCGCCGGGATACCTGTCACCTGCATCAGCCCGGCCGACGTTGGCATCGACCTGAAAGTGAGCGAAAGTGGTGCGACCTACCACGAAAACGCTGTGCTCAAGGCGGAGACCTATGCCCGCGCCGGCCGATCCCACGGGATCTGTTTGACGCTGGCCGACGATTCGGGGTTAGAAGTGGACGCCCTGGATGGCCGCCCGGGTGTGCATTCTGCCCGCTACGGCGGTCCGGGCCTGGAGGACACTGACCGCTGGCGTCTGTTGCTCCAGGAACTAGAGGGCGTGCCGCAGGAGCAGCGAACGGCCCGGTTCCGCTGCGTTATCGCCCTCGCCACCCCAGACGGCCGCGTCGCCACCGTCGAAGGAGTGTGCAAAGGGAGAATCACTCTTCACGCGGCCGGGACTGGTGGTTTTGGCTACGATCCGGTTTTTTATCTACCCGAACAGAATTGCACAATGGCACAGCTTCCGAACGGGGTCAAGAGCAGTATCAGCCATCGCGCTCACGCCGCCCGCGCCGCCCGCCCGAAAATCGTTCAACTGATCAATGAAATGCGGGGACAGAACGGCAGGCCATGACCTTCAAGCCCGAATTGCTCCCGATGACGATGGGCAGCTTGCCGCACACTGACCCAACGGCCGCCTGGGAACTGATTCACTGCTGGACACCTGCCATCCCTGCCTGGCCTCAACTCCCCCGCCGGGCCTTTTGCGAGAACATGTACGCTCAATTCAGCGAGGATTTCCCTGGCCTGGTGCTGGACAGAGAAAATGAACGCATCTGGGTGGACCGGGAGGCAGACTTGAACCCGGCATTGGAGCGGCTGTACGCCGCCTATCTGGAGAAAGAGCTGCCCGGTGACGCGGAACACGAGCAATCATACGGGGCAATTGGCGAGGAATATGCGGCCGGATTGGCGACCACCTCGCGCTGGGCCAACAGCTTACAGCAATGCCAAGCCATCAAAGGGCAGGTCAGTGGGCCGGTCAGTTGGGGGTTGGTTGTCACGGACCAAGACCGCCGCCCGGCTCTCTACGACGATGTGCTGGCCGATGCAATCGCCCGCCACCTGAGGCTCAAAGCGGCCTGGCAGGAAAGGCAATTGCGCCGATTCCACCCCCATACCATCATCGTAGTGGACGAGCCCTACATGAGTAGCTTTGGCTCCGCCCATGTCGCCATCGGCCGGGAACAGGTTATCACGTTGATGGAAGAGGTCTTGGGTGGCATCCAGGGTCTCAAGGGAGTCCATTGCTGTGGCAACACCGACTGGTCGATCTTGTTATCCTCCTCGGTGGATATCCTCAGTCTGGATGCCTATGGCTATGCAAAGAACCTGGCGCTCTACCCGGACGAGGTGCGCGCATTTCTGGCTCGAGGGGGAACCATCGCCTGGGGGATCGTGCCCAACAGCGCAGTGGTAAGGGAGGAGACCATCGATAGCCTGGTGGAGCGGCTCCTTGCTGGGATGAACCTGCTGGCCTGCAAGGGGATTCCCCTGGACGACATTCTCCAGGCGGCCCTGGTCACGCCAGCCTGCGGCCTGGGCACGCTAACGATAGATCAGGCGGTCCGGGCGTTAGAGCTAACGGCCGGGGTCTCGGCCGCCATGCGAGATCGCTACCTCTAGTACTTGATCAATAACAACCTGGCGATTAAGTGACCGGCGCTACCCGTGAATCACCATTGAAAACGGTAAGTTACTCCTTGACAAGTGCTAGTTCGCCCGCAGGAAGCGAATCCAACAGCCACCGGCGCATGTTGATCCTCGCAGCGCGTGACGATCTCTTGGGGCCAGACGAGACACGTGGTTCCCCTCCTATGGCAATTCGGCCATGAATCGGTCTACGGCCGCTCCAACCTGGTCTGGACTCTCCAGTGCCATCATGTGCCCCGCCCCTTCGATGATCTCTAGCTGAGCTCCAGCAATGTTCTCCGCCAGGTATTGGGAGAATCTGAGCGGAGTCAACCGGTCGGCCGTTCCGCCAACAACCAAGGTAGGGGTCCGAATTCGCTCCAGTTGGCCCCGGATATCGAATTGATCGCAGGCCCGGTAATCCCCCAGCAGCACAGCCGGATCCGTTTCCCCGATCGCCTTGATCCCCAACTGCTTCATATCGTCGGTCGCGGCCGGCCCAAAGGACCAGTCGACCACCAGTTCCACCGTGGCATTGAAATCGCTCGGAATGCCATCCAGCACGGCCGGAGCGACCCGCAATTTCGCACCGGTGCCAACGAGGATGAGCCCTGCCACCCGCTCCGCGTGATCAATCGCCATCACTTGAGCAATCGCGCCGCCCATCGAGTGGCCACCAACCACCGTCCGCTCTACCCCCAGCGCGTCCAACAATGACACGACATCCCCGGCGTATTCCCCGATGGCCCCCCTGCCCGATCCCTTCGATCGGCCGTGACCGGGCAAGTCTGGCGCCAGGACCGAGACACCGGGCAAGCGTCGCAGTTGACTCGGCCAATGGAGATGGCTGCCCCCGGCCCCGTGGATCAGGAGCAGCGGTGGCCGGCCCCAGGTTGAGGACCGGCTCTGCGTACCAGATCTGATTCCTTGTGCCGTCAGCAAAAGGAGCCATCGAGTGACCTACCGGGCCGGGATCAGGGCATCCCTCTACTAGTAGGTCACCGAAGCCTGGCTGTCCACGTTTCCGGCCGCGACCCGATACGCCTGACCGTAGGCGTGGTACATGACCAGAACAGAGTAGAAACTCGTAAACAGAACGCCGCATCCAAGGGCAATGCTACCCAGACTGGCGACAAACTGGGCCAGGAGGGTGACGACTAGCACCATCAGATAGGCACCCAGGTTATCCCGGACCATGCCGAATACCTCGCCAAACCGCAG
>DAOUVM010000281.1 GCA_030667645.1 Ardenticatenales bacterium
ATCGGGGGCAAAGAGAGGTTTTCCGAACTCTGCTACTCCGAACTGGGCTATGCTTTCCTGCGCCGGGAGCGAGATGAGCCAGTCAATAAAGAGGTTGGCCAGGTCAGATTGAATAGGGTCGCCCTTGTCGGAGTGGACGGCTATCACCCCATATGGGTTGAACAAGACCGGGTCACCTTCCACCAGGATCTCCAGGTCGATCCCCTCCAGGGTACGGGCCAGGTAGGTGGCTCTGTCGCTGAGCGTGTAGGCTTGCTGCTCGTGGGCAATGGTCAACACGGCTCCCATCCCTTGCCCGGCCGAGAGGTACCAATCGCCGGCCGGTTCGATCCCTGCCTCTGTCCAGATGGCCTTTTCTTTAGTGTGGGTACCAGAGTCGTCACCGCGTGAGACAAAGGGAACCGCTGACTCGGACACCATCTCAAACGCGCCGGCGGCTTGGTCCTGGCCCCGGATGCGGGCCGGGTCATCGGCCGGGCCCAGGATGACAAAGTCGTTGTACATGACATCCTCGCGACGCGAACCGTGGCCGTCAGCGATGAATTGGTCTTCCCTGGCGCGGGCGTGGACCAAAAGCACGTCAGCGTTGCCATCCACGCCTAGTTGGAGCGCCTGCCCAGTGCCGACGGCAATCACGTCCACCCAGATACCGTGCTCGGCTTTGAAATCAGGCAGCAGGTAGGCCAGCAGGCCCGAACTGTCGGTGCTGGTGGTCGTGGCCAGAATCAGACGCCGGGCTGACTCCCCAGCAGTGGCGATGGGCCCGCGATTGGTCTCAGGCGCGGCGATCGGCGCCTGATTGCCGCTGCAGCTAATCAATGTGCCCATCAACAACACCCAGAGGCTGACCTGCATTACTCTGTTCCTTCGCACGTCGTGCCTCCCTGCAATGAATACCTTCGGGTCTGTCGCCAATGTACGTTTGCCTGTGGTTCCCGCTGCCCGAAGGCAACGCATCCATGGGTGGCTGAAGGCGATCTCAGTACACCATCTCGCCGCGAACAAACGCCGCAGTGCGTGGATCGCTGGGCGATTGAAAAAAGGTGTCCGTGTCGGCTACTTCAATGATCTGCCCGTCCAGCATCAGCGCCACGCGCTCTGCCAGCCGCTGGGCTTGAAAGATGTTGTGTGTCACCAGTACCAGGGTGACGCCGTGCTCCCGATTCAGTGTTTGTACATTGGTCTCGATGAGCCCGACATTGTAGGGGTCAAGGTTAGCCGTCGGCTCGTCCAGCAGCAGAACATCGGGCCGCAAGACCATCGCGCGGGCCAGTGCCACTCGCTGAGCTTCTCCACCGGACAGGGTCCGAGCGTGACAGCGGCTCATATGCGCCATCCCCACTTGCGTCAACGTGGCATCGACGAGTTTGGTCGAATTGCGCTGGCCTCGCAACCGTAATCCATAGGTCACATTGGCCCAGACGCTCCGGTTTAGCAGTTCGGGCCGTTGAAAGACGGTGGTCACCCGGCGGCGTAGCGGGAGTGGCGCCGCCCGGCCGGGACCGAACTCGGCGCCAAGAAAACGAATCCGGCCGGCGGTGGCCGGCTCTAGGAAGTTGAGCAGTCGCAGCAACGTGCTTTTGCCCGCTCCGCTCGGCCCGACGATGGCCATGATCTCCCCGCGCCTGATTTTCAGGCGCTCCACCTGCACGACTGAACGGCCGTTGTAGGCCTTTGTCACGCTTTGCAGTTCGTAGATTGGGTCGCTCATTTGCGGAACGCTCCACCCTGCAGCCAGAGGACTGCCATATTGGTGATAAAGGAGAATGATAGCAAAACCACACCGAGCGCCAGAGCCAGGTCGAAATTCCCTTTGCGCGTCTCTAGGATGATCGCAGTCGTGAGCACCCGGGTGCGCTGCTCGATGTTGCCGCCCACAATCATCACTGCGCCCACCTCGGAGATGATGCTGCCAAAGCCGGCGACAATGGAGACAATGACGCCAACGCGCGCCTCTGCCAGTACTGCCAATTTACTCTGAAGTGGAGTTGCGCCTAACGACTGTACCTGCTGGCGCAGATGCGGACTGACTCCCATCACCGCTGCCATGGTGAATCCCGCCACCAGGGGAAAGGAGATGATAATCTGGGCCACGACCATCGCCGCCGGTGTGAATAGCGTAGGGATGAATGACCATGCCAGCCGCCCCAGCGGGCCGCTGTTCGAGAGCATCAGGTAGACAAACAGCCCCACAACCACCGGTGGAAAACCCATGCCGGTGTAGAGGAGTGCAACAACGAGCCGGCGGCCGGTAAAGCGGCTCAGGCCCACGATCGTGCCGAGCGGAATACCGATCGCTGTGCTGATGAGCAGCGCGGAGCCGGACACTGACAGCGAAAGCTGTACAATCGTTCTCAGCTCCGGGTCTCCGCCTGCGATCAGTCGCATGACCTCGGCCAGTCCCCGCAGAATCTCGTTCAAGATTCCTCTCCAGTCACCCCGGTTGATGTCATGGAACCCGCTCCTCCCGGCCTGTCTCCGAGGCATCATAACCGCCTAGGCTTGCGATGGCATCCGCGAAACCAGGAGAACGGATGATCTCGGTCAAGGCCTGGGCGGCCGGTGTCTGCCATACCTCATCGGGGATCACCAGGTCATACCGCTCCTGGGTCAAGGGGACAAAGGTCAATCCCTCGGCGGCCGCGGCGGCGTGAATTCCCAATCCAACTGTGGCCTCTCCCCGGCCAACGACGCGGGCAACTGCCAGGTGGGTCAGCTCCTCTCGCTCGTAGCCCGGTATTGAGTTCGGCTCGAAATCCAGCGCCTGTAGTTGGGCATCCAGCCAGACCCGGGTGCCCGAGCCCGGCTGGCGATTGACCAGCACCACTCCCGGCTGTGCCAACTCTTCCAGTTGTTCAAGCCCCTGAGGGTTGCCGGCCGGGAGCATCAGTCCCAGCGAGCGGTGGGCCACAGTGAGCAGCACCAGCCGCCGGCCGACCAACAGCCGCCGCACAAAAGGGACATTGTAGCTATCGGTCGCCTCGTCCCACAGGTGAGCGCCGGCAATATCCGCCTCGTCCCGGGCAATGGCCATCAACCCTCCCAGACTGCCACTGTACTCTACCGAAAGATGGATCCCGTTTGAATGGCGGGACAGCATCCGGGCCAAAGATTCCATCAGCAGATCGTTGCTGCCTGCGAATCGCAGAGTTGCTCCTCGGGTCCGGGCACTGGCCAGTGCCTTGGGTGCGCCGCTGCTCTGTGTGTCTCGCCAGCGCGAGATTGCCACCGATAGCGCCACCTCGGCCTGCTGCGGGGAGTGACCGCCGCTGATTGCTGCGAGCAAGAACTGCTCGGCTCGGTTGATGAGCGATGCCCATCGCCAGACCGGCTGCTCAGGTTGAAGGGTGCTGCGCGTAACCCGCGTGCCGCCTCCGCGGTGGCCCTCGACAAGCCCTTCCTGGGCGAGGATCGCATAGGCGCGGCCGGCGGTGGCGGGAGTGCAGTTCCACCGCTGCGCCATTTTCCGCACCGGGAGAAGCTTTTCGCCCGGCGCCAGTCCACCGGAGGCGATGAGCAGCCGGATCGATTCGGCTATTTCCAAATAAAGGAATGTCTGTTGTCGATGCATAATTGTAGCACTTGTATGATTACAATTGTAGCAATCAATCCATAGGTGTCAACCAGCAGGTTGGAGAGTATCGGATAGCCGGTGCAACGTCACTCCCTCTCCCTGGGGGGCTCTTTGAAACTCTCAGGGGGCGGGGCCAGGACTTGGCGGCGGATGTGCGCATTTGTGCGGTATTATGCCCGATGATGCGCACTGGAGCAGGATTTTGTTGACAGAAATGCGTGATTGGCTACAATAAGTTCGATGCTTGAAGGTGGATTGTGCATACGATGTTGAGCGCAGAGAGACGGCAGGCGATCAGTGAACTTGTTGCCCAGGGTGGAGCGGTCAACGTAGTGGATCTTGCGCGGCGATTTGAGGTCAGCGCCTCTACTATCCGGCGCGACCTCGGACAACTGGAAAGA
>DAOUVM010000147.1 GCA_030667645.1 Ardenticatenales bacterium
CGCAGATCGACGCACTAGAGAGATACTCGGTGGTCGAAAGACAAGAGAGACCCTTTTTCAACGAGTTTGCAGTCCAGTGTCCACTGCCGGTGGCCGAGATTAATGAATACCTGCTGGACAACTGGGGGATCATCGGCGGCTATGATCTGACAAACGATTATCCCCACCGCAAGGACCAGATGCTTGTTGCGGTCACGGAGATGAACACCCGCGAAGAGATAGATATCTTGGCAACGGCGCTGGCGGAGGTGGAGCATGACTGAGCCATTGATCTATGATCTGGGAGCGCCCGGCCGCCGTGCGGTCCGGATGCCAGAGTCGGATGTCCCGCTGACGGAAATTCCGGCCCTGATGGTCCGAGACGAACTCAACCTGCCGGAAGTGAGCGAGATAGACGTTGTGCGCCACTATACGCGCCTATCCGGTTTGAACCATTCCATTGACAAGGGGTTCTATCCGCTGGGCTCGTGCACCATGAAGTACAATCCCCGCATCAACGAAGACGTGGCACGCCTCCCGGGCTTTGCCGGTATCCACCCTCTCCAGGATGAAGAGACGATCCAGGGCGCCCTATTTTTGACCTTTGTGCTGCAGGAATGGCTCAAGGAGATCGGCGGTTTTAGCGGTGCGTCGCTCCAACCGGCCGCGGGCGCGCACGGGGAGTTTGCCGGCATCTTGATGATGCGAGCCTACCATCTGGATCGGGGTGACACAAAGCGATCCAAGATTCTCATCCCCGACAGTGCGCACGGCACCAACCCCGCCAGCACGACCATGAGCGGGTTGCAGGTGGTCGAGATACCCTCTGACGAGCGCGGAAACGTGGACCTGGAATCGCTCCGGGCTGCTTGCGATGACACCGTGGTCGGATTGATGATCACCAATCCCAATACGCTGGGCCTGTTTGAGGAGCAGATCGAAGCAGTGGTCAGGCTGATCCAGAACTGCGGCGGCCTGGTATACGGCGATGGAGCGAACATGAACGCGCTCCTGGGCGTGGCACGGCCGGGAGAGCTGGGTTTTGACGTGATGCACTATAATCTGCACAAGACCTTTGGCACCCCGCATGGGGGCGGTGGGCCAGGGTCCGGCCCGGTGGGAGTGAGCGAGCGACTGATTCCATTCCTGCCCGGACCGATCGTGGAGACGACCCAGCCCGGCGAGGGGAATGATTGGGAAGAGAGGCCTCACCATCGCTTGGTGATGCCGGAAAAGAGCATCGGCAGGATGACGGCGTTCTATGGGCAATTCTCCGTTCTCGTTCGCGCGTACACATACATCCGGATGCACGGTCCAGAGGGAATGCGGAGGATAGCCGAACACGCGGTGCTGAATGCCAATTACCTTCAAGCGCTGGTCAGTAAGATCTTTCCCATCCCGTTCGGCAACCGGGCCTGCATGCATGAATTCGTGGCTGAAGGCAAGGTGGAAGGCTCGGACGTGCGAGCGCTGGACATTGCCAAGAGGCTGATGGATTTCGGTTTTCATCCACCCACCAATTATTTTCCGCTCATCGTTCACGAGGCGCTGATGATTGAGCCGACCGAGACGGAGAGCAAGCAGACCCTGGACCGTTTTGCTAGAGCGCTGGCAGATATAGCCCGGGAAGCGGTGCAGGACCCGGATTCGCTTTTCACTGCTCCTCACAGCACCCCCATCGCCCGGCTGGACGAGGTAAAAGCAGCCAAAGACCTGGTGATCTGCCGCTGGGGACAGTCAGAGTAGTCCAACGCCGGTCACACAAAAAAGGAGGAGCGCCGCTTGGGCCAACCTGCGGCGCTCCTTGCTATGAAGATGGTCGATCTGTGCTGACCGACCATCAGAGGGAGGGTCCTAGCTACTACGATAGCAGAGATCACCGATCTGGACATGACGGCTGTTCTATGCTTGCTATACACCCAGGCTATGGTTATAATCGGACCCTGAACCATGAAAAGCCTGGCCTGGAGATTGAGTATTGTGGTGCTGCTGCTGGCGGCCGGAGTTGTCCGGTCCGATCAGCAGGCGCGCGCTCAGGAACCGATCGAAGAGCTTCCATACGCTGCTGAGGTTGCGGCCCTCATGGAGCAGATGGATGCCCGTGACCGGGTGGGACAGTTGTTCCTGGTCACCTTTACCGGGGACACGGCCGAGGAGGAGACTCTGATTGCCGATCTGATCCTCGGCAACCACATCGGAGGGGTGATCCTGCTGGCCGCCAATGATAATATCACCGACTATGGTGATCCGCCCACGCAGATCGCCGGGCTGAGCAACGCGCTCCAGACTCGCGCTTTTGAGGTATCACAACAAGAGAAATCCGTCCTCCCTGAAGAGACCGAGCCGCCTCCCCCCTCCCCGTTCATTCCCCTCTTTGTCGCCATAGATCACGAGGGAGATGGATCTCCATTCACCCGCATTCACGCCGGGGTGACAGAAATCCCCAACGGAATGGCCATCGGAGCAACCTGGAATCCGCACCACGCCGAGACGGTCGGCCGGATCGTGGGAACGGAACTCGCGGCGCTGGGCATCAACATGCTGTTGGGTCCATCGCTGGACGTGCTGGGAACCCCGCGACCGGACAGCCCCGGGGGCATGGGAACACGGGCCTTTGGCGGCGACCCGTACTGGGTTGGGGTCATGGGCCAGGCGTACACGCGTGGAGTCCACGAGGGCGCCAACAATCGGATCGCGGTGGTGGCCAAGCACTTTCCCGGCCATGGGGGAAGCGACCGCGAGCCGGATCAAGAGGTGTCCACGGTTCGCAAGTCGCTGGAACAGCTCAAACAGATCGAGCTGGCGCCCTTTTTTGCCGTCACGGGCGATGCGCCCACGCCCGAATCGGCGGCCGATGCGCTGATGACATCCCATATTCGTTACCAGGGCTTTCAGGGCAACATTCGCGAGAGTACCCGACCGATCAGTTTTGACCCCGAGGCGCTGGCGACGATCATGGAATTGCCCGATTTCGCGGCCTGGCGCTCGGCCGGCGGCGTGATCGTCTCCGATGCTCTGGGGGTACGGGCGGTGAAACGGTTCTACGATCCCCAGCTTCAGGAATTCCCGCACCGGCAGGTTGCCCAGGACGCATTTCTTGCCGGCAACGATGTGCTTCTTCTCTCGGAATTCGCCATGAGCTACAACTTTGCGGACCAGGCGGCCAACATCAAGGACACGATCGAATGGTTCTATGAGATGTACAACTCGGACGTTTCGTTCCAGGCGCGAGTTGACCAGTCGGTCGAGCGCATCCTGCGCCTCAAGCTGAAACTGTATGGGGGAGATTTCTCGCTGGACAGCATCCTGGCGCCGGTGAGCCAGGCCGCAGAGCAGGTGGGAAACAGCCGGGGCGATATCCTCCTGCTCGCTCAGGATGCGATTACGCTGATCGCGCCCGGTCCGGAAGAGCTTGCGGAAAGGCTCCCCAGCCCGCCGAACCGGAACGAATACATTGCCATTTTCACCGACGTTCGGCAAGGACGACAGTGCTCAACCTGCCCAGAGCAGCCCTTTATTGAGGTCAATGCGCTGCAGAACATCATCCTGCGGCTTTATGGCCCTGACGGAACCAACCAGGTGCTGCCCGGTCACGTGAACAGCTTTACGTTTCAAGAGTTGGAGGCCTTTCTGCAGCCACCCGCTCCCCCCAGCCCGCCACCCACCACTACGCTGGAATCCGAGATCACTCCAGAGCCTCCGCCGCTGATCGAGACGGCACTCGACCGTGCCGACTGGATCATCCTGGCCATGTTGGATGTCACGACCAACGAGAACCACTCGAGCGCCATCAGAACCTTTCTCTCCGAGAGGCCGGATATTGCCAGCGGCGCCAAGATGATTGTGCTGGCGTTCAATGCTCCCTATTTTCTGGATACGACAGAGATCAGCAAGCTCACGGCGTACTATGGCATTTATAGCAAGACAGAGCCCTTTGTCGAAGCCAGCGTCAAGACCATCTTTCAGCAGTTCAAGCCGCGTGGGGCATCGCCGGTCAGCATCCCTAGCACCGGCTATGACCTCACCCAGATCACCACACCCGACCCCAGCCAAATCATCCAACTCTTCTTTGACCAGGAGGAACAACCGGCCGATACCTCGCAGACCGAAGAAACACCGGCGCCCCCCGACTTTCGAGTGGGGGACTCGTTCAGGTTGCGGACGGGGGTCATCATCGACCGCAATGGGAATCCGGTTCCGGATGGAACGCCGGTTCGGTTCACTATTAGCTATCTGTCTGAGGGGTTGGGGCTGGACGTGCCGCAACCCGAGGTGCCAACTGTAGATGGCGTGGCGCGAATGGACATTGTGCTTGGCCGGCCGGGCCAGTTGCAGATCAAAGCGAGCAGCGGAGAGGCGCGGGCATCGGTGGCCCTGGCGGTCACTGCGTTTGAGGACCAACCTCCCATCGTGGAAGAGATCACCCCGACACCTACCAGTACACCGACCGTGCCACCCCCGACCCTGACCCCGACAGCCACTCCCATCCCCCCCACACCGACCCCGCCCGCAACGCCGACTCCAACTCCAACGCCATCACCCATTGTGGTCCCATTCTACCCAATCGAACGGTGGGTGGGAGTTGAGCAACTGCTGACAGCCTTGGCGGGGATCGCCATTGCGGCCGGAGGCGGCTTTGGTCTGGGAAGGGCGACGAATCGCAGCGACCCGGCCGGCGCTATCCGTCTGGCGCTGCTCACAGTGGTCGGCGGGCTGCTCGGGTATCTCTATTACGCGTTGGCAATGCCAGGAACCGACCAGATCAACGCCTGGATGGGGAAGTGGGGCGCCACGCTGCTGGCCTGCATGGCCGGCCTGCTAACGCTCTCAATCGGCGGCCTGCTGTCGATTCGTCGCCGGTAGAGAATGTGGACAGACGCGGGGTTGGATCGAATTGGGCACGGCGAGAGCGATTGGCCAGCGTCGGGTTCTAGGACGCGGCAATCTAGGGGACGGGACGATATGGAGCGAGGAGGGTGGCCAATACGGCCGCGAGCGCCAATAGAGCGACGACCAACGCCATCCCGCGGCTCTCACGCAGCGCTTCCCTCCAGCCGGCCGAGACTCGTTTCCGGCGGGCAGAGGGCATCGGTTCCTTGCCCAGCAAAGCACGCCGGAATTCGGCCACGTTCGATGGGCGATCGTCCGGATGGAGCGCCATCGCCCACATGATTGTCTGCGCAGTCCGCCGGTCGACGTCGGGCTGCAGGCTCTGAATCGGACGCAGAGACGCGGGCACCAGAAAGCGCTGTTTGGCTTCCGCCGGCGGTTCGTTCGTCAGCAAATGATACAGTGTGGCGCCGAGTGAATAGAGGTCGGAGCGGCCATCCGTATGCCCGGTCTCTCCGCCATACTGCTCCAGGGGTGTATAGAGTGCGGTGCCCCGCCCCTGAAGCACAGTGATCGTACGGTCGTCGGGCGCCAGCAGCTTGACCAGGCCAAAATCAACCAGCTTGAGCAGGCCGCCGGGCGTCAATTTGATGTTGCCGGGTTTGATGTCGCGATGAAGCACCGGCGGATACTGCCGGTGCAGATACTCTAGCGCATCACACATCTGCCTGGCCCACTCTAGCACGCGCTCTTGGGGCAATTGAAGCCCTTCGCGACGGGAAGCATCCATGAGTTCTTTGAGGTCGTGGCCCGGCACGAAATCCATCACCAAAAAGTCCCGATCATCTTCGGAGAAAAAGTCCGAGACCTTTGGAAAATTGGGATGGTCGAGGCGAGCGAGGACACTTGCCTCGCGGTGGAACTGTTGCTGAGTCTGGCGGCGAGATTCGTCATCGGCGGCCGGATCAGGCTGGGTCTCTTTGATGGCGCAGAGACGCCCATCCAGCCGGAGGTCTTCAGCCTGGTAGACGCAGCCCATCCCGCCGCGGCCGACAACCTGGCGGATACTGTACCTTTCACGTAAGATATGTCCAGGTAATAGCGGCGCTAGCATAAGCACTTGCCAGAGATGACTTGGCGTACCGTCACGAGCATGCCAGGTTGTTTGCGAGCAGGTACGAAGGAGCATGCCCCATGGAAACAAGCGAGGTTCCGGTTCTCATCATGCATGAAGGGGAGCTTGCCGGGCAGCGTTGGACCCTCGACGCCGATGTGCTGACCATCGGCCGGGCGGCCGACTGTACAATTACGCTGCCAGAACGGCAAGTGTCGCGTTACCACGCCCGGATACTCTGCCAGGAAGATCATTTCGTCGTGGAAGACCTGGGCAGCAAGAACGGCACCCATCTCAATGGCGCCCCAGTTCGCGGTGTCGCTGCCATGCAGGATGGCGACGACATCCAGATTGCCCTCTGCGTAAGATTCCTCTTTGTGGGTACCGAAGCAACAGTGCCCCTGAACCTGGTCGCACCGCCAGTCGCCGGTCGGCTGGTGGTCGATATGGATCGGAGACAGGTACGGATTGCCGGCCAACCGGTAGACCCACCGCTCTCGCTGGCCCAGTTCCGGCTGCTGAGCATGTTGTACCTTGCCGGCGGCTCCGTGTGCACCCGCGATGACGTGATCGACGCCGTGTGGCCGGACACCGAGGGTATCGGTGTCTCGGAACAGGCGATCGATGCGCTGGTGCGCCGCCTGCGCGACCGGCTCGAAAAGATGGACGAGTAC